>NZ_JBFTND010000388.1:0-3145 GCF_056397305.1 Cupriavidus sp. 05N40 | reverse complement strand
GCGGCGAACCATCAGCTCCTTGATCTTGCCGATGGCCTTGGTCGGATTCAGCCCCTTCGGGCAGACGTCGACGCAGTTCATGATGCTGTGGCAACGGAACAGGCGGTACGGGTCGTTCAGGTCGTCCAGGCGCTGGCTGGTGGCCTGGTCGCGGCTGTCCGCGATGAAGCGGTAGGCTTGCAGCAGGCCGGCCGGGCCGACGAACTTGTCCGGGTTCCACCAGAACGACGGGCAGGACGTCGAGCAGCTCGCGCACAGGATGCACTCATACAGCCCGTCGAGCTCGTCACGTTCCTCGGGCGACTGCAGGCGCTCCTTCTCGGGCGGCGGCTCGTCGTTGATGAGGTACGGCTTGATCGAGTTGTACTGCTTGAAGAACTGCGTCATGTCGACGATCAGGTCGCGCACGACCGGCAGGCCGGGCAGCGGGCGCAGCACGATGCGGTCCGGCAGCTCGCGCATATTGGTCAGGCACGCCAGGCCGTTCTTGCCGTTGATGTTCATCGCGTCCGAACCGCACACGCCTTCGCGGCAGGAGCGGCGGAACGAGATGGTCTCGTCCAGCTTCTTCAGCTTGACCAGCGCGTCGAGCAGCATGCGCTCGTGACCGTCCAGCTCGACCTCGTAGGTCTGCATGCGGGGAGCTGCATCCTTGTCCGGATCGTAGCGGTAGACTTCGAAAATACGCTTCATTTCTGTGGGTCCTGTTTAGCTCTTCGACGCGGTGCTTAGAAGGTCCGKGCCTTGGGCGGAACGCTTTCCACCGTCAGCGGTTCCATCTTCACCGGCTTGTAGTCGAGGCGATTGCCTTCGCTGTAGAACAGCGTGTGCTTGAGCCAGTTCTGGTCGTCGCGGTTCGGGAAATCGCTGTGCGCGTGCGCGCCRCGCGATTCCTTGCGGGCAGCCGCCGAGATCATGGTTGCCTTGGCCACTTCCACCAGGTTGGCCACTTCCAGGGCTTCCACCAGTGCGGTGTTGAAGACCTTGGACTTGTCCTTCAGGTGGATGTTGGCAGCACGCTCGGTCACTTCCAGGATGCGTTCGACGCCTTCGTCCATCAGCTTCTGCGTACGGAACACGCCCGCATGCGACTGCATGTTCTTGCGGATGTCGTTGGCCACGTCCTGGGTGTACTCGCCCGACGACGACGACTCCAGCTTGGCCAGGCGCGACATGGCGCGGTCAGCAGCATCGGCCGGCAGCGGCTTGTGCTCTTTCTGCTTGATCGCGGTCGCGGCAATGTGGTTGCCGGCCGCGCGGCCGAACACCACCAGGTCSAGCAGCGAGTTGGTGCCCAGGCGGTTGGCGCCGTGCACCGACACGCASGAGCATTCGCCGATCGCGTAGAAACCGTTCACGACATCGTTGGGGTTGCCGTTCTTCGGCGCCACGACCTGACCATGGATATTGGTCGGGATACCGCCCATCTGGTAATGGATGGTCGGGACGACGGGAATCGGTTCCTTGATCGCATCCACGTTGGCGAACTTCATGCCGATTTCGCGGATCGACGGCAGGCGCTTCATGATGGTGTCCGCACCGACGTGGGTGAGGTCCAGCAGCACGTAGTCGCCGTTCGGGCCGCAGCCACGGCCTTCCTTGATTTCCTGGTCCATCGAGCGCGAGACGAAGTCGCGCGGCGCCAGGTCCTTCAGCGTCGGCGCGTAGCGCTCCATGAAGCGCTCGCCGTCCTTGTTGCGCAGGATACCGCCTTCGCCGCGYACGCCTTCGGTGATCAGCACGCCCGCGCCGGCCACGCCGGTCGGGTGGAACTGCCAGAACTCCATGTCTTCCAGCGGCACGCCTGCGCGCGCYGCCATGCCCAGGCCGTCACCGGTGTTGATGAAGGCRTTGGTCGACGCGGCGTAGATGCGGCCGGCGCCGCCGGTGGCGAACAGCGTGGTCTTGGCCTCGAGGATGTAGACCTCGCCGGTTTCCATTTCCAGCGCGGTCACGCCCAGCACGTCGCCGTCGGCGTCGCGGATCAGGTCCAGCGCCATCCATTCGACGAAGAAATGCGTCTTGGCGCGCACGTTGCGCTGGTACAGCGTGTGCAGCAGCGCGTGGCCGGTACGGTCGGCCGCGGCGCARGCGCGCTGGACCGGCTTCTCGCCGTAGTTCGAGGTGTGGCCGCCGAACGGGCGCTGGTAGATGGTGCCGTCGGGGTTGCGGTCGAACGGCATGCCGAAGTGTTCGAGCTCGTAGACCACCTTGGGCGCTTCACGGCACATGAATTCGATCGCGTCCTGGTCGCCCAGCCAATCGGAACCCTTGATGGTGTCGTAGAAGTGATAGTGCCAATTGTCCTCGCTCATGTTGCCGAGCGAGGCACCGATGCCGCCCTGCGCCGCTACCGTGTGCGAGCGCGTGGGAAACACCTTGGAGAGCACGGCCACGTTCAGGCCGGCTTCCGCGAGCTGGAGGGATGCGCGCATCCCGGCGCCGCCCGCCCCGACGATGACCACGTCAAAGCGACGACGCGGCAATCCTGTCTTGACTGCGACCATTTATTACACCCTCCAGAGAATCTGAGCTGCGTAGCCCGCGCAACCGACGAGCCACAGAATCGTAAGAACTTGCAGCACGAGGCGCACGGCCATCGGCTTCACATAGTCCATCCAGATGTCGCGTACGCCGATCCAGGCGTGGAACAGCAGCGACAGGATGGTGAGGAACGTGATGATCTTCATCCACTGGTTGGAGAAGAGACCTGCCCACGCTTCGTAGGAAGCGCCGTTCGAGAGCAGGAAGGCGACTGCCAGCACGACGGTGAAGACCACCATGATGACAGCGGTGACGCGCTGCGCGAGCCAGTCTTTCAGACCGTAGTGCGCACCGACGACAAGACGCTTGGGACCGATATTATTATTTGCCACCTTGACTCTCCTCAAAACAGGCCGAACAGCTTCAGGCCGAAAATCGCGGTGAGCAACAGGCTGATGACCATCACGGCGACAGCGGACTTGGCCGAGGCCGGCTTGGTCACGCCGACGTGCACGTCGAGCAGCAGGAAACGGATGCCGGCACAGAAGTGGTGGAGGTAACCCCAGATCAGGGCCAGCAGAACCAGCTTGACGAAGCCGCCGGACAGGAGCGCCGAGAACTTTGCGAAACTCAGTTCGGAGGTGACGCTTTGCTCGAACAG
>NZ_JBFTND010000387.1:0-3164 GCF_056397305.1 Cupriavidus sp. 05N40 | reverse complement strand
CACCAGCGTCTCGAAGCCAGCCTTGATCAGCTCGACGGTGCCGCCGCACAGCACGGCTTGCTCGCCGAACAGGTCGGTTTCGGTTTCTTCGCGGAAGTTGGTCTCGATGATGCCGGCGCGGCCGCCGCCGTTGGCGGTAGCGTACGACAGGGCGATGTCACGGGCAGCGCCGGACTTGTCCTGGTGCACGGCGATCAGGTGGGGCACGCCGCCGCCCTGCGCGTAGGTCGAGCGCACGGTGTGGCCCGGCGCCTTCGGCGCGATCATGATCACGTCGAGGTCGGCGCGCGGGATCACGGCACCGTAGTGCACGTTGAAGCCGTGGGCGAAGGCCAGCGCGGCGCCTTGCTTGATGTTGTCGTGCACTTCGTTCTTGTACACGTCGGCGATCTGCTCGTCCGGCAGCAGGATCATGACCACGTCGGCGGTCTTGACGGCTTCGGCCACTTCCTTCACTTGCAGGCCGGCGTTGACCGCCTTGTTCCACGATGCGCCGCTCTTGCGCAGGCCGACCGTCACCTTGACGCCGGAGTCGTTCAGGTTCTGCGCGTGGGCATGGCCTTGCGAGCCGTAGCCGATGATGGTGACGTTCTTGCCCTTGATCAGGGAGAGGTCGGCGTCCTTGTCGTAAAACACTTTCATGATGGTTCCTTCAAGCTTTCGTTTTCGTGTGTCGGGGTAGCGGCTGCCACGCTGCATGTGCCGGCGCCGCCCATGGATACTGCAATCTGGTTCAGACCTTCAGGATGCGCTMGCCGCGGCCGATGCCCGAGCCGCCGGTACGGACGGTCTCCAGGATGGCGGCACGGTCGATGGCGTCCAGGAAGGCATCGAGCTTGACGCCGTTGCCGGTCAGCTCGATGGTATAGGTCTTCTCGGTGACGTCGATGATGCGGCCGCGGAAGATGTCGGCGGTACGCTTCATTTCCTCGCGCTCCTTGCCGACCGCGCGCACCTTGACGAGCATCAGCTCGCGCTCGATATGCGCGCCCTCGGTCAGGTCCACCACCTTGACCACTTCCACCAGGCGGTTCAGATGCTTGGTGATCTGCTCGATCACGTCATCCGAGCCGCTGGTGACGATGGTCATGCGCGACAGCGAGGCGTCTTCGGTGGGTGCCACCGTCAGCGTCTCGATGTTGTAGCCACGCGCCGAGAACAGACCCACCACGCGCGACAGCGCGCCCGGTTCGTTTTCCAGCAGGACCGAAATGATATGTCGCATTACAGGTCCTCCGCGCCGAGCAGCATTTCTGAAATACCCTTGCCGGCCTGCACCATCGGCCACACGTTTTCAGTCGGGTCGGTCTGGAAGTCGAGGAACACGGTACGGTCTTTCAGGCGGAAGGCTTCGCGCAGGGCGGGCTCGACATCGGACGTCTTCTCGACGCGCATGCCGATATGGCCATAGGCCTCGGCCAGCTTGACGAAGTCGGGCAGCGCATCCATGTAGGAATGCGAGTAGCGGTTGTCATACTCGATTTCCTGCCACTGGCGCACCATGCCGAGATAGCGGTTGTTGAGCGCGCAGATCTTGACCGGGGTGTCGTACTGCAGGCAGGTCGACAGTTCCTGGATGCACATCTGGATCGAGCCTTCACCGGTGATGGTCACCACTTCCTTCTCGGGGAAGGCTTTCTTGATGCCCATCGCGTACGGCAGGCCCACGCCCATCGTGCCCAGGCCGCCGGAGTTGATCCAGCGGCGCGGCTCGTCGAACTTGTAGAACTGCGCGGCCCACATCTGGTGCTGGCCGACGTCCGAGCAGATATACGCGTCGCCCTTGGTCAGCTCCCAGATCTTCTCGACCACATACTGCGGCTTGATGATCTCGGAATTGCGGTCGTACTTGAGGCAGTCCACCGAACGCCACTGCTCGATCTGCTCCCACCAGCGGGCCAGGGCCTCGCGCTTGGGCTTGACGTCGCTGGCCTGCAGCTGGGAGATGAGCTCCTGCAGCACGTCCTTGACGTTGCCCACGATGGGAATATCCACCTTGACCCGCTTCGAGATGGAAGACGGGTCGATGTCGATATGGATGATCTTGCGCGGCTGCGAGGTGAAGTGCCCCGGGTTGCCGATCACGCGGTCGTCGAAGCGCGCGCCAATGGCGATCAGCACGTCGCAGTTCTGCATGGCCATGTTGGCTTCATACGTGCCGTGCATGCCGAGCATGCCGACGAACTGCTTGCTGGTGCCGGGGAACGAGYCCAGGCCCATCAGCGTGTTGGTGACCGGATGGCCGGTCAGCGCCGCCAGTTGGCGCAACTCGTCGCTGGCGTTGGCCAGCACCACCCCGCCGCCCGCGTAGATGAACGGACGCTCGGCGTTCTGCAACAGCGCGAGCGCCTTGCGGATCTGGCCCGAGTGGCCCTTGTTCACCGGGTTGTACGAGCGCATGTCGATCGACTTGGGGTACTCGTACTTGCAGGCGTTGCGCGAGACGTCCTTGGGAATATCCACCACCACCGGGCCCGGACGGCCGGTCGCGGCGATATAGAACGCCTTCTTGATGGTCGAAGCGAGATCGCGGACGTCCTTGACCAGGAAGTTGTGCTTGACGATGGGGCGGGTGATGCCGACCGTGTCGCACTCCTGGAAAGCGTCCTGTCCGATGGCGTGCGTCGGCACGTTGCCGGTGATGATCACCATCGGGATCGAATCCAGGTAGGCAGTGGCGATGCCCGTCACCGCATTGGTGACGCCGGGACCCGAGGTCACCAGGGCACAGCCCACCTTGCCGGTCGCACGTGCATAGCCGTCTGCGGCATGGACCGCGGCCTGCTCGTGGCGCACCAGGATGTGCTCGATCTTCTTTTGCTTGTAGAACTCGTCGTAGATATACAGCACTGCGCCGCCGGGGTAGCCCCAGACGTACTCGACGCCTTCTTCGGCAAGTGCGTGAACGAGAATTTCCGCCCCGATCATTTCGGGTGCGGCAGATGAATTGCTGTCTGCGTGGGAGAATTCCGCGCTGGGCATGTTCATTTCAGTCCTTTGCAATTTTCGGCAAAAAATTGTTCGGATGCTCTCTGCCGGGCTTGTGGCACGGGTTCAAGCGGTGCGCGTCTGCATGGAAGACCGCCTCATAAGCGGCCGGATGAGACAACCACTGATGTCGTGAACCAACGATGATACTGCATTGCATCAGGATGGTCCATGGC
>NZ_JBFTND010000386.1:0-3166 GCF_056397305.1 Cupriavidus sp. 05N40 | reverse complement strand
GATCGTATCGAATCTCGCATTCTTTCTCAAAAATAAACGGCAACTCGCCAACAATAGCTATGAACGCCTATCACGCTCCAGTTCGCGAATATCAGTTCGTGCTCCACGAACTGCTCGATGTGACAACCCCTCCCGCGTTTTCCGAAGCTGATGACCTGAGTTCCGAGACAATAGACCAGGTGATAGAGGCGGCTGGTCTGTTCGCGACAGAAGTGCTGGCACCATTGAACGACATTGGGGACCGCCAGGGATGCTCCATGCCCTCCGCAGGTGTGGTTACCACACCCGACGGGTTCAAAATGGCGTATCAGCAGTTCATTGAAGCAGGCTGGACGTCGCTGGGATGTAACCCGGAGCATGGCGGTCAAGGTCTACCCAACACCGTGAATGCGGCAGTTCTAGAGATCTTCGCCGGTGCCAACATGGCGTGGGCAGCTTATCCGGGAATGTCACAGGCGGCCTATACTTGTCTAGCTGCAAACGCTACGGCAGCGCAGAAAGAGCTCTACCTGCCGAAGCTGGTATCTGGCGAATGGGCGGGAACGATGTGCTTGACCGAGCCACACGCAGGAACCGATCTTGGACTCTTGCGAACTCGAGCTATTCCGCATGACGATGGCACCTTCGCCATCACGGGTACGAAGATATTTATATCGGGCGGTGAGCACGATCTCACGGACAACATCATCCATCTGGTACTCGCGCGGCTTCCGGACTCTCCGCTTGGCGTCAAGGGCATTTCTCTCTTCCTTGTTCCGAAGATCCTGGTGTCCTCCAAAGGGGAGTTGGGAGAGCGCAACGCGGTCTTTTGCGGTTCTCTCGAGCACAAGATGGGGATTCATGCAAATGCCACGTGCACAATGAACTTTGACGGTGCGACCGGATATCTCGTGGGTGAGGTGAACAAGGGGCTGGCGGCGATGTTCGTCATGATGAACCATGCGCGACTTCTTGTCGGTGTCAATGCAATTGGACTGATGGAAGCGGCGTATCAGAAGGCGCTAGCCTATGCCAAGGATCGTTTGCAAGGCAGGTCTCCAAAGGAATCGGCTAGAAGGGGCCCCGCAGACTCAATTATCGAGCACGCGGATGTGCGTCGTATGCTCCTGACTCAGAAAGCATACGTCGAGGGAGCACGTGCATTCGGATGGTGGGCATGCCAACTTGCTGACACGCAGCATGCCACCAAAGACCCCGAAATCCGCCATCAGGCGGCGGAGCTCTCTGCTCTTGTAACTCCGATTGTGAAGGCATTCAGCAGCGACCTCGCCGTTGAATGCACTAGTCTTGCAATGCAAGTATTTGGTGGGCACGGATACATCGCTGACAATCATGTTGAGCAGTATCTTCGCGATGCGCGAATTATCCCACTCTACGAAGGTGCGAACGGCATTCAGGCTTTGGATTTGCTCGGCCGTAAGGTTCTGATGGATGGCGGTAAGAAGCTTGAGATTTTCCTCAAAATCATCACAGAATTCATTGAAACGCATGCCGCCGACCCAGAAATGGGGGACTTCACAAACTCACTGTCCCGTGCGATCAACCTGCTGCGAAACGCGACGCAGGATGTGTCAGTGCAATCCAAGATCGACCCTCATACTGAAGGGAGTGTCGCTGTCGCGTACTTGCGGCTGGTCGGTCATGTGGGGCTTGGGTGGATGTGGGCCCGTATGGCTGCTCTAGCGTTCTCCAAAAGCCATGATTCTGATCCAATTTATGCGTCAAAGATCGCCACGGCACGTTTCTATTTCAAAAAGCTGCTACCAGAAGTGGATGCTCTTGCAGTGGAGATTGCAACCGGGTCGGGGCCGATCATGGCGATTGATTTCGGCTGAAGCGAGCGATCTTGACGTTTTTGCCCAGGCTGGTGGTTGGTCGCATAGGCTCAGGCAGTTCATCGCGTCGATGTTTGTGACAACGCCTCTGGCTCACGGGCCAGGGGGAAGAATTTGGTAAATATGACGACTCAGACTTCCGTTCCAAGCGATACACTACGCAACAGAAGGACAATTGTCCGGTCTTCAAGAGAGAACGTGATGCGAGTCACGACTCAGTTGGCGAGGATGCACGGGTTGAGCAAGTTCTCGATCAACGAGCTATCGGCACAATTAGGCATTTCGAAGAGCATGGTGTATGACCGCTTTCAGTCGCGAGCAGACCTTATCTCCGAAGTGCTGGTGGAATACTACTCGGCCTTACTCCGCGATGCGAATGACGTGACGCGAAACACCCCAAAAGGGATTCAGCGGCTTGTACGAATCATTGACATGTGGTTGGGCGAGTACGTGCTCAAGGATGGGGGGTGTCTACTGCTTCGTGCCGCTTCCGAATACTGCGCAAGTACTGACGAGCTGACCGGGGAGACAATGCGGTTTGTCGTAAATGGATGGCGTAACTGTCTTGATGTGCAGTTACGCGATGCCGTAGTGTGCGGGGAAATCCCTTCGGACGTAGATACCAGGCTGCTTGGTTTCGAAATCTATGGCTTCGTGCTGGGAATTCATCACGATTGTATTTTTCTAGGGAAACCTGTCTCTTTCAGGGCTGAGGCATTCTCTAAAATCTTTTCAAGGCATGGAATCAATTTGCCTATCAACGCTGCCCTACGAAAGTTTCAATGACGTGATGGGCTTGCGATCTCGGTGACCCGAGATCGCGCCACATGCGTTTGTGCTGCTTATATCGGGGTGTTCTTCGCGGCATGGGCTGTCGCCCACAACGAGCCGGGATTGATCCGATCGGAATAGAGTTCAAACATGCTGTCATAGAGCTCGCGCGCAGTCGTGGTCTGGTGATTCACGCGCTTGAGATTCATGATGTATTGCCGTGTTGTTCTGATATGGCGAGGACTGCTGTCGGGCTCGAGCGGCCCATGGCCCGCTGCGCGGAGAGCCCTACTTGCCGTGGCAGTCGGTCGATGAACACGGCGCCGAACTCGACATTCTGCTGCAGAAGCGGCGCGATGCCTTGTCTCGCGATAGGCAGGTTGACAACGCCATCGCGACGCCTCAAACGGCGCGGCGAACCATCAGCTCCTTGATCTTGCCGATGGCCTTGGTCGGATTCAGCCCCTTCGGGCAGACGTCGACGCAGTTCATGATGCTGTGGCAACGGAACAGGCGGTACGGGTCGTTCAGGTCGTCCAGGCGCTGGCTGGTGGCCTGGT
>NZ_JBFTND010000385.1:0-3231 GCF_056397305.1 Cupriavidus sp. 05N40 | reverse complement strand
GTACTGCGCTGGATCCTCTTTCCTGCTTCAGCTTTCTTGCTGGGGCGGAGCAGTGGCTTCCATGAGCAGAATATTATCTACTGGTAGATAGATAGTCAAGGAGTTTTCAGAAGAATCTTTGGATGGGGCTTGCGCGTCTGCAATGGCGCACTTTTGCACGAATGCTGTCGCGCCTCCCCGCCATCCCCCAAAAAAAGCGGCGCAACCGACTGCGTTGCGCCGCCCGGCCGGACCAGGACGCCTGCCGCGTCCTGCCGGTTCACACCGTGCCTACCTGACCTTGCCTTCCTTCCAGGCCTGCAGCAGCTTGTCGTAGGCGATGGTCTCGCCCTTCGGTTTCTCGTTGGCCAGCTTCTTCCACGGCGCGTGCTCGTCCGACAGCCACTTGGCGGGATCGCTCTTGGGATTGAGCTTGGGCGCGCAGTTGCTCATGCCGGCGCGCTGCAGCCGTCCCATCACCTGGTCCATCTCGTCGGCCAGGTTGTCCATCGCGGCCTGCGGGGTCTTCTCGCCGGTCACGGCGGTCGCCACGTTCTTCCACCACAGCTGCGCCAGCTTCGGGTAATCCGGCACATTGGTGCCGGTCGGCGTCCAGGCCACGCGTGCCGGGCTGCGGTAGAACTCGATCAGGCCACCGTACTGCGCCGCGTTCTTGGTGAGGTAGTCGTGGTGGATATCGCTGTCGCGGATAAAGGTCAGGCCGGTGAGCGACTTCTTCAGCGACACCGTCTTCGAGGTCACGAACTGYGCGTACAGCCACGCCGCCGCGAGCCGGTTGGCATCGGTGTTCTTGAAGAAGGTCCAGGAGCCCACGTCCTGGTAGCCGTTCTGCATGCCCTGCTTCCAGTACGGGCCGTATGGCGACGGCGCCATGCGCCACTTGGGCGTGCCGTCGGCGTTGACCACCGGCAGGCCCTTCTTGGTCATGTCGGCGGTGAACGCGGTGTACCAGAAGATCTGCTGCGCGACCTGCCCTTGCGCCGGCACCGGGCCGGCTTCGGAGAAGGTCATGCCCATGGCCTGCGGCGGCGCGTACTTCTTCATCCAGTCGATGTACTTGGTAAGCGCATAGACCGCGGCCGGGCTGTTGGTGGCGCCCCCGCGCGACACCGAGGCGCCCTCCGGCGTGCACTTGTCCGCGCCGACGCGGATGCCCCACTCGTCCACCGGCATGCCGTTGGGCAGGCCCTTGTCGGCCGCGCCCGCCATCGATAGCCACGCGTCGGTGAAGCGCCAGCCCAGCGACGGGTCTTTCTTGCCGTAGTCCATGTGGCCAAAGACCTTCTTGCCGTCCAGCTCCTTCACGTCATTGGAGAAGAAGTTGGCGATGTCCTCGTAGGCCGACCAGTTGGTGGGCACGCCGAGGTCATAGCCGTACTTCGCCTTGAACTTGTCCTGCAGGTCCTTGCGCGCGAACCAGTCGGCGCGGAACCAGTACAGGTTGGCGAACTGCTGGTCGGGCAACTGGTAGAGCTTGCCGTCGGGCGCCGTCGTGAACTTCGTGCCGATGAAGTCCTTCACGTCCAGGTCGGGATTGGTCCATTCCTTGCCGGCGCCGGCCATGTAGTCGGTCAGCGGCAGGATGGCGCCGTAGCGGTAGTGCGTGCCGATCAGGTCGGAGTCGGAGATCCAGCCGTCATAGATGGACTTGCCGGACTGCATCGAGGTCTGCAGCTTCTCCACCACATCGCCTTCCTGGATGATGTCGTGCTTGACCTTGATGCCGGTGATCTCCTCGAACGCCTTGGTCAGCGTCTTGGATTCGTACTCGTGGGTGGTGATGGTTTCCGAGACCACGCTGATCTGCGTGACGCCCTTGGCCTTGAGCTTGGCGGCGGCGTCGATGAACCACTTCATTTCGGCGAGCTGCTTGTCCTTGGAGAGCGACGACGGCTGGAATTCGCTGTCGACCCACTTCTTGGCCTCCGCCTCGCCTGCCCATGCGGCATGGCCGCAGACAAGCGCCGCCGCGCAGGCCATGGCCGTCATGCCCAATTTCACGTGCACCTTCATGAACGTCTCCTCGAGAATCCCCCTCCCTGCTCTTTGTCTGGGTTGCGGTCCGGGGAAGGTGCAGGCCGCCATGCCCATTGACGAGATTTCCGTCGCTTTATTCCTGTCGTCGCGCTGCTCCCGTCCTGGCTTGTTCCACCAGCATCAGCCCTTGCGCATCACCAGTGCCAGCACCAGCATCGAAGTCACGAAGCTGATCCAGATCGACGGTTCTTCGGCCAGCGAAAACCAGGCCACCATCTTCTCGCCCAGCCCCACCCACGCCAGGTTGATCCACGCGGCGCACATCAGGCCGATGAACAGGCGGTCGCCGCGCGTGGTGGCGATGGGCAGGAAGCCCTTGCGCTCCAGCGTGGGTGCGCGCGCCTCCCAGACCGTCATGCAGATCAGCATCAGCACCACGCAGATGAAGAACACGGCCACCGGGGTGGTCCAGACCATCCAGCTCAGCATGCACTCCCCCTTACACGCGGCCCATCGCGAAGCCCTTCGCGATGTAGTGCCGCACAAACCAGATCACGATGCCGCCCGGCACGATGGTCAGCACCCCCGCCGCGGCCAGCACGCCCCAGTCCATGCCCGAGGCCGAAACCGTGCGCGTCATGGTGGCGACGATCGGCTTGGCGTTGACCGAGGTCAGCGTGCGCGCCAGCAACAGTTCCACCCAACTGAACATGAAGCAGAAGAACGCGGCCACGCCCACGCCCGCCTTGATCAGCGGCAGGAAGATGGTSAGGAAGAARCGCGGGAACGAGTAGCCGTCCACATAGGCGGTYTCGTCGATCTCGCGCGGCACGCCGGACATGAAGCCCTCCAGGATCCAKACCGCCAGCGGCACGTTGAASACCAGRTGCGCCAGCGCCACCCCCAGGTGCGTATCCATCAGGCCGATGGTCGTATAGAGCTGGAAGAACGGCAGCAGGAACACCGCCGGCGGCGTCATGCGGTTGGTGAGCAGCCAGAAGAAGACGTGCTTGTCGCCGATGAACTGGTAGCGCGAGAACGCATAGGCCGCGGGCAGCGCCACCGTGATCGAGATCACGGTGTTCATCGCCACGTAGATCATCGAGTTGATATAGCCGGAGTACCACGACACATCCGTGAAGATGGTCTTGTAATGCTCCAGCGTGAAGTCGTTCGGCCACAGCGACAGCGTGGAGACGATCTCCTCGTTGGACTTGAACGACATGTTCAGCATCCAGTAGATCGGCAGGATGG
>NZ_JBFTND010000384.1:0-3277 GCF_056397305.1 Cupriavidus sp. 05N40 | reverse complement strand
CTGCAACAGTCCGACGCCAATGATCATAAAAGCGCCAAAAGTAATAAGCGCCCCCATGTGCCACGATATTGTTGTGTCGTTTCGCTGAAGAGTATCCGCTGTCAGTACTATGCAATGTTCGCTCGAACGAAGGATGGTAATGGTCGGTTTAACACTCGGATCGGGCTCTAGTGGTAGGGTCGTACATGCCGAGCGAAACAGGCGCCATTTCCGCTGGGCGTTGGCAAACGTAGGCCGCGCTGGGGAGGGGGGTCGTATCGTCATCTGGACACCTTGACCGGCTCAAGCAGATCGCTATCGATAGGATCGGTCAGCCAGGTGCCGCGGGTGAACTCCAGCGGCTCCCGTTGCGGCATCAAGGCCAGCATGGGCTGGTCCTTGGGATCGGGCCGATAGCAATAGTCCAGTTCGACCCGCGCGTCGGCGCGCATGCTGATGCGCCACGTCAGCACGCGGGTGCCATCGCGCACGGCATCGCTACTGGCAATCAGGCATTCGTCGTCGTAGGGGAAGCGATACTCCGGTGAGGTCACGATGGGGCCTTCCACCTGACGCAGGGGTTTTTTGCCACGGTAGACACGCAACTCTTTCTGGAAGCGTGCAGCGGCATCTGCCGTGGCCGCTACGGCGGCGGTTGCTTTGTCGGTCTCATCGCTTTGGTCTTTGATTTCCCGATAGCTGGGTAAGCTCAGCGAAATAGAGAGTGTGCCTACCCCTTCGGCGGCGACCTCGCGGTGCAGTGCTTGAGCGTCTTGCCATAGGCCATACAGGGGCAAGGCTGTTCGCCAGGCAATGTTGCCCAGGCTAAAAGGTACGGCGCTGGCAGGGCTGTCCCAATCGGCCACGACACGCACTCCGTAAATTGCGCCGTGGAAGGCCGCCAACTCGTCCTCCAGGGTCTTGAAGCGGTAGCGTGCGTCGCCTTGGCTCCAGAAACTATGAGCCAGCCAGACCTCATCGGGCTGGAACCTGGCCATGGCTGCTTGTATTGAGAAGTAGGTGACGCCGACTGTCGCCACAGCGGCCAAGATCAGCCAGCCCACAGGGCCCATAAAGCTGAGCGTGACGCCCACGGCATTTAGCAGAAGACTCGCACCGACCAACGTACCGCAACCCGCGGAGGCCATGAACATCTTGGCGGCTTCGGTATTCTGTTCACTTCCGTATGCTTTGCTAGCACGCAGGAGGTCTGCTGCAGCGCTTAAGAATGCCGCCCCCGCTCCGAACTTTGTCGCGAGAGTACGAGCGGCGATTACCTCCTGACTACCGCGCACGACATTGAGTGCTCCGCCTTTCGCTAATCCTCTGAGTTGAAGAATGTCGCCTTTGATGTAGTAGCTGGCGCTTAGGACAGCCGAAATTGCCGCAAAAGCGGCCACTATGGATGTCGCTCGTTTGGAGGCATCACCCGATGTCATTTTCCCCTGTGCGAAATCCTTAAGCGATGACCTAAGAGACATAACTGCCGAAACTGCCGCCACTCCCGTCACCGCATACTCCCCGGCCACGATGCCCTTCTGCGTGGCGGCATAGGCTCGGCTCCCCTGCAGGCGTTGCAGGGTACGCTGGAATATATTGCCCTCCAGCCTGAACTTCTGGCCTTCGCCGGCGGGCGCGGGGCTGATGTAGTCCTTGCCGGCGCCCTTGGGTACTTCTTCATAGAGCAGCGTGGTGGCGGGCTGGCCTCGCAGTTCCCGCTTCACGGTGATGCCCCATTTCCTCAATTGCTCGGTGTTCATGTGCTGCTCGCCGCGGAACTGGGCATATTGGCGATTGGCTTCAGCGCTCGTCACGCGGTAGGTGACGACGGTGCTGCCGACACGGATCTCGGCGAACAGGCGCACGCGCCGGGCGACAAGATCTGCTTTGGCATCCGGAAGGGTCTTGTCTGCCAGGAGCGGAAGCATCAGGTTGATCAGCGCGTCGGAATGAGGTGTGGCTGGGTGGCTGATATTGAACTGGAAGATCGGGGCGAATGCCGCTACACCGGTATCCAGCGCTTGCTTCAGAATATCGGGATTGGTGAAGTTGGCGTGCAGCTCCGGTATGCCATGTGCCAGTGCCAGCCAGACCGGGCTGCTGCGATGGTCGGCCAGGACCAGATCGCGGACGCTGTCACGGCCGGCGGCGCTGTGGGTCAGGCTGCCAGCGCAGCGGGCGACGACGTTTTCATAGTCCTGGGCGTTGCGGTGGCTACCTAGGTCAAAGCAGGACAGGGCCTTGCCGAAGAGGCCATCGCTCCACCCCTTGCCGATGGCGCTACCTGCGGTCTTGACCCAGCCATCGAGGTCCGCTGCGCACTTGTCCAGGGTCTCTTGCAGCGTTTTGATCTTGCGCTGGTAGGCGAAGATGAAGGGCATGGCGTTGCCATCGATGGTGTTGGCATTGTCGCTTTCGTAGTAGCGTACGAGTCGTTGCCGCTTCAGGTAGAACTCACTGGTGGTTTGTTTTTGCACACTACTGAGGTACTGCTTGATCAGGGTGGCGCTGGTGTAGGCGTGGTTGTTGTCGATCTCATAGATTTGGCGTTCGGCTGCCGCGACGGCCGTGAGGTGGGCCAGTTCGCTGGTGATGCCGATAGGGTCCTGTAGCACCGCCGCCAAGGGCTTGACTCTCTTGTCGGAGGCACCATCTGCGCTCGGCGGCAACGCACCGTACATGCCGGTCAAGATGGATTGGTACGTCATGATGCGATCGCCCAGGGCAATCTCGCTCCAGGCACAGGGCCGGGCGCGGCCGGAGATGGCCGGCGTCACCAGTTCCGGCGTGGCTGTTGCGAGATGCACCGCGTCGAAGACATGCCGCTGTCTGGGGTCACCGGCAGGGGAGAGCTGGGTCGCTAGCTTGTCGCGGATACCATCCTTATTGGTTTCGATGCGCCAGAGTCGGGCGTGGCTCAACAGGGTTTCGCTGACCATGAGGTAGACGGTGTTGGCCACTTCTGTTTCCGGCGCCAGCAGGTAGGGTCTGGCGCCGACGGTATCGGGGCGGGCATAACGTCCGGGTGTGTCGTCGTTGGCATCCGCCTCGGTCCACCAGATGGGCGCGAAGCGCACGTCGCTGGTGACCTGGTAGTGCTGGGTCCACATGCGGCTGTTCTGGTAATAGAACAGGTAGACATAAGTGCCAGGACGCAATACACGCAGGCCATACGCCTTGCTGCCCTTTAGTTCCGGATAGCCTTTCACGCTGAGTGTCGGGAAGACTGCGGCTTCGAAGCCCTTGTCAGCGATGCCGTAGCGCAGGGGGTAGACCGGGACGCCGCGCTGGCACGACG
>NZ_JBFTND010000383.1:0-3282 GCF_056397305.1 Cupriavidus sp. 05N40 | reverse complement strand
GAACCAGACCCCTCCCCCAGTCGTTGTAGCCGCGCCGCCGGAAGAAGAAATTGACCTAGTCCGGTATTTGGACGTGCTGCTTGCAAGCCGTTGGCTGATTGCGGCAATTGCGTGCGTCGTTCTGATGCTTGGAATTGCATACGCCTTCCTTGCGCGACCCGTATACCAGGCGGATATCCTTGTCCAGGTTGAGGACAGCCCCAACAGTGCGAAGAGCCTTCTTGGGGATGTATCGAGCCTCTTCGATGTGAAGGCAGAGGCTGCCGCGGAAATCGAGATTCTTCGATCAAGAATGGTGGTCGGAAAAGCAGTAGACAATCTGAAGCTCTATATCGATGCCAAGCCAAAGTACTTCCCGCTGGTTGGAGCAGGGATCGCGCGCAAGGCGAAAGGCCTTTCAGAGCCCGGGTTCTTCGGGTTGGGCGGCTACGCTTGGGCAGCGGAAGCAATCAAGGTCGATCATTTTGATATTCCAGAAGAGCTCGAGGGCGAAAACTTCCAGATTGTAAGCTTGGGAGACGGTCGCTATTCCCTGGAGCAGCCTAGCCTCGATCATCCTATAGCGGGCGTTATCGGCGAGGATATTCGATCCGAACAGAGTGTCGGGACTGTCAGCGTGTTGGTGACCTCGTTGAAAGCGAAGGCAGGCGTAAAATTCAACCTGGTGCGAAATTCAAGATTGAAAACGCTTGAGGATCTGCAGGACGATCTAAAGATTGCGGAAAAAGGAAAACAAAGCGGCATAATCGGTGCGTCGCTAGATGGAAAAGATCCGATTCTGACGGCCGCTATCCTGAATGAGATTGGTGAGGAATACGTTGCCCAAAATATCAAAAGGAAGGCTGCAGAAGCAGAAAAATCTCTGGTATTCCTTGGCGATCTTCTTCCACAACTGAAAGTCGAATTGGAGCGTGCAGAAGTCAAATACAATGACATGCGTAACAAACGCGGCACATTCAATTTGAGTGAGGAAGGTAAAGCATTTCTCCAAGAAAGCGTTACCGCCGACACTACTCTTCTCGAACTGAAGCAAAAGCGCGCTGAGTTGATAACTCGCTTCGCACCTGGTCATCCCTCCGTGATAGCGCTCGACCAGCAAATCGCTGGCCTAAACGAGAAAGTTGGAAGCGTAGCAATTCGAGTGAAATCCCTACCCAACATCGAGCAAGACGCTTTGCGTCTGATGCGCGATGTTCAAGTGAACAACGACCTATACGTAGGGTTGCTGAACAACATGCAGCAACTCAAATTGGTGAAGGCAGGCAAGGTCGGGAATGTTCGTCTGCTGGATAATTCTCCCGTTCCAGAGGAAGCCATTAGACCCAAGAAGCCCTTGGTCATCGCGCTTTCGGCTGTTCTCGGACTTATGTTCGGTGTTATTGTCGCATTTATCAGGAATTGGTTATTCGGAGGAATTACCGATCCTCAAGATATCGAGCAACACACCGGGCTTAGCGTTTATGCAACAGTTCCGCTCTCGCAGGGACAGGTCAGCTTAAGCAACGAACTTCACTCGCGAAAAAAAGGTCAATACTTACTCGCGAATCGCTATCCAAACGAGACGTCCATTGAAAGCTTACGCAGCTTGCGGACCGCTCTCCAGTTCGCGATGCTTGACGCTGACAATAATCGCGTCCTTTTAACGGGACCCACGCCGGGAGTGGGAAAGTCATTTGTCTCAGCGAATCTGGCTGCAGTTATGGCTTCCGGTGGAAAGCGAGTGCTTCTAGTCGATGCGGACATGAGAAGAGGTTATCTGAATCAATATTTCGGAAAAGATCGAAACCTTGGTTTGTCGGATGTACTTGCTGGAAAAGCGAGTATTGAAGATGTTACTCACGGTGACGTGGCGGAGGGGTTGGATTTTATCTCGACAGGAACAATTCCTCCAAATCCAGCTGAGTTACTGTTGAATGAGAAAATGGTCCACTTGCTAGATGAGTTTAGTGGGCGTTATGACTTGGTGATAATTGATACCCCTCCGGTTTTGGCTGTATCGGACACAGCGATTCTCGCCGCACATTGCGGTGCTGTTTTCTTGGTGACGAGGTTCGAAAGAAGCACCATCGGAGAGGTGCGAGAGAGCGCCAAGCAATTGGGACATGCCAACGCCGATGTGAAGGGTGTGATATTTAATGGCCTAGATCCAAAAGCGTTTCGATATAGCTATGGCTCGAAATATGGTCGGTATCGTTACGCCTACTACAACTATGGGGCATAGGGTATTACCCTCCGGCTGGCCGGTTGCTCACCGCCTTTTGCAGAATCACCGATTCCTGCGAAGGGGAATCCGACGGAGGGAACAACATCGATGAATCGTTTTTCATTTTTGCTTTTCTCGGGAAGCTTGTTTTTCTTCTCCTTGAACGCATTTAGTGTCAGAGCTACGGCGATCGGGTACATCTTAATGTGCCTTCTCTTGCTTGTGAACGGAAGCAAGTTGTTGAGTATAAAAAATGGATTAGGCGTCGCAGTGCTTGGGGTGCTCGCATCCACGGCGATTGTTTGGTCGATCTCAATACTTCACGATTTTTATTTAAATTTTTTTATTAAGTTTTTTTTCGTCCAGATTTATATTGCTGCCGTTTATATATGCTTTAAGTCTGCTGTGGTTGGGTGTAGTGAGCTGCGTAAGGCTTGTCAGGTTCTTATATTTATTCATGCAGCATTCTTTCTATTCCAGGTTGGATATTTCTTGGCGACCGGTGATTTCATCGATTTGAATAACTATGTTAGAGAGGTTGAATCGGAATCCCTCTATATGACTAAGGCGCTGGAAGGAAGAGCCATCGGGATTAGGGGAGTAGGTTTGTTTTCTGAGCCGTCATTCTACGCCATGGCCGTACTTCCTGCTGCCGCCGTTCTTTTGGCCATTGACCGGCGCATTACGGTCCCGATTATTATCGCACTTGGGACCGCAACACTAAGCCTCTCAATCGCCGCGATTTTTGTGGTTGCTTTGCTGGGAACAGTCTTTCTTGTTGCGTGCAAGGGATCTCGCTGGGTAAAAGTGGCCATCCTTGCGGCAGCTCTCGCTGCCTCTCCATTTTTGTTTGAGTTTTATAATCTACGGGTCACAGAGTCTGTAGATTACGATGCAATTTCCAGCAGGCAATCTGTATTCGAGGAATTCAAGCAGCGCGAGTGGAATGCTGATGTATTTGGAGCGGGATTTTTTTGGGATGAGACATCCCGGGTCGGTGTAACCGGACTTTGGGGTTACCATGTTCGCGACTCATCTTTCCTGGTCTACTTGTATTTTGCTTCGGGAGTATTGGGGTG
>NZ_JBFTND010000382.1:0-3282 GCF_056397305.1 Cupriavidus sp. 05N40 | reverse complement strand
CTACTGCAGCGCTCACGGATGAATGGCATGGCTTGCCTGGGGCAATACGAAGCTGCGCTAGAGACCGCTGTGGGCTGAGTTCTCGGCAGGCGCAAGATGGAAAGCACCCGCGGCTATGTTGAAGAGTTGCAGGGTACAAGGCGCTGGCGCAAGCGGCCTGAAGCCGGGTTTTCAATAGGCGGGGCGTTGACCCGTACTCATCTCGGCGGTGTGCAGTTGAGGAGTTTGCGATAAAGCGAAGCGCGCAGCAAATGACGCTTGAGAGCGAAATGCTGCCAGATCAGGCCGAAGTTCGGCAGGAAGGCCTGCGTGCGCCTTGGGTCGCGGAATCCGCGCATGCGCCGCTCCCGTTCGCGGGTCAGCTGATGACTGTTCTCGGCGCGATTGTTCACGCGGGCGGGGGCCTTCACGAACACGTGCTTGACGCTGGCCAGCTCCGAGATTTCGGCCTTTGCGGCTGGGTAGCCGCGCAGTTGATCGGTGACGATCTTGCGTGGCGCCGGGCAGGAACGCAGCACGCGCTGAAAGAAGCGTCGGGCGGCGGCCTTGTCGCGCCGCTTCTGCAGCAGGATGTCGAGTTCGGCACCATATTCATCGACGGCCCGCCACAGCACGTAGGGCTCGCCACGCAACGTCGCGAGCATCTCATCCAGTTGCCACGTGCTGCCTGGTTTGCGGCGCGCAGCCTTGGCGCGATGCGCAAAGGCCGCGCCAAACTTGTCGCATCAGCGGCGGATCGTCTCGTAGCTGACGATCACACCGCGCTCGAACAGCAGCTCCTCAATCTCGCGCAGGCTCAGGTTGTCGTCATGGCTCGTTGTAGGAGGAATCCTCGTTGTGGGAGAGCCCATTTCCTACATTCAACCGGCAATCCAATGCGTACCCTGAAGAAAGAACGAAGTTGAATAGGAGAACCTTATGAAGCTCATCCTTGTGTTGCTTGCCGCTTCCATTGCATTGCTCAGTGGCTGCGTTGTGGCGCCCTATGGAGATGAGCACCGGGGCGGTGGCGGGTACTACGGCGGAGATGGCCGAGGGGACCACGACCGGGACCACGGCAATCGCGACCGGAGCGATCACCGGGACGACGGTAGCGACAGAGACCGGTGGCAGGGCGGGCAGCGATACTAGCGCCTCGCTAGCGAGTGCGCGAGGCCATGTGATGAATACGCATTACGATTTCGTTACGAGTAGCCTCCGGAGCCCGGAATAGACTGAATGGTAGGGTCCTCAATTACATAGCCTCTGGAGATCGAGATGCGGAAGATCAAGATGTTCGCCAGCCTGGCGCTAGCGGCGTGCACTGTCATTTCGATTGCCGCCTATGCCCAGGATAGGGGTCCTGGTGGAGATGATCGCGGAAGGCCCCCCATGGGTCACGATCAGGGTCAAAATCACGATAACCAGCACGGCTACAACGATCGCGGTCGGGACGGTGACCACGGCCGGCAAGGTGACATAGGTTGGGAAGGTGACAGGGGCAGGGGGCAGATGGACAGAGGGTACGGCCCTGACCGTCGCGCTGATCGCCCGGGCCCTGGCCATTGGCAAAAGGGTGAAAGGATCCCGTCGGAATACCGTCACCGTCAGTACGTGGTCGATGACTGGCGCGCCTATCGGCTATCGCCTCCGCCGCGCGGATACCAGTGGGTGGGGGTTGGCGGGGATTACCTACTGGTCGCCGTTCCGACCGGCGTGGTCTTCCAGGTGGTCATCGGGCGCTAGGTCGCGGGCAACAAAAAGCCGGCAGATGTGAATTGACGCCAAAAAAATGGACGGATCGGAAAGCTAGGCCTGGCAGGGCTGAGTTTCGCTAAAAGGTCGCAGATCAGTCGTCCCGATTCTGAACCCGAGAGTTGTCCCAATTGTTGCATCTTCCTAATATCCTGAAGGAGCGAAAACCGTTCGACGTGACGCGCCGCTTCGCGTACACATTTAGACTAGACCCGTAGCACTGTGGGTACAGGCGACACGCCGCTAATACCTCTCGGATTTGGCAAAGGGCTTGAAAGAAGTCCGTCGCGGTCACATCGATCACCTGGTCTCTATAGCGACCTCGCAAGCGACATTTTGGGTAGGTGCCCGAGGCGCGAAAGTGAATCTGTTCGTCCTCCTTACCCCCTATAAGCCTGGCGCGGAACTTGAGCATCACCAATAAGCCGACGGCCCACCCATTATCCATACAACTAGAGTGTAGGGCGGTCTCGTGGATTCCGGCGTCAGCGTAATCCTACATTTCTGGCTGTCGGCTCGATCGGCATCATGCACTGGCGGAACTCCCCGCTTCCCGAGATTGTCCGTCTTTATAGGGAGGCCATAGCGCTGTTGGGACGAGCGCGATATGAAACGAGTTGGGAGGCATTACAGGAGACGATGATGAAACTTATCGTGAAGATGTGTCTCGCTAGTCTTGCGGGATTGCTTGCGACCGCAGGCGAGGTAACCGCCGGGACAGATGCGCCCAGATTGCCGACGGTAACGGAGGGCGTCCCCGCCATAAATAATAGACCCGTCGGAGCCCCAGAAGGTGAGTTTGGCGGCGGCATCATGAAGTCCGCGCCGATCGCAGCACCCGCGACAAACGTTTCCGACAATGCAATCACCATGAAGGTGAGAGAGCAGCTTCTAGCCTCCGGGCTTCGATCAGGCCGGATGCGGGTGAGTACCGAGAACGGCATCGTGCAGCTCAATGGCAAGGTGCAAAGCGACACCGAAAAGCTGACGGCCTTGAATGCGGTCCGAACAGTGGAGGGCGTGCAATCTGTCGTGGACGGCCTTGAGGTCGAGAAATAGTATCGCGCACCTTTCGCAGGAAAACGCCCCCGGCGATGCTTGGCGTGTTGATGGGGCGATTGAACCTCCCGCCGGGCGCTTGATGGCAGCGGCGGGCCTTCCAGCAAAGTAATGCAGATAGGAAGGTAATGGAGCGCACGAAGCATCGCTATTGGTCGTTTGGCTGACCACCTTCGCTCGGTGTCGGCGCGCGCCTAAGGCCGGGCCGTTATGTCGCAGGCTGATCCTCGCATTGTCGGAGATGGGTACGAGTGAGTCCGTCGGCGGGGGTGAGGGTCAGGATCAATTGTGTCAGGGGGCCGTAGAAATTTATGGAAAAGCCTCCTGCAACAGCACTGCGGCCCCGCACATTAGTTTTTTTGCGATTTGGATTCCGCCTTAACGATGAGGCGATCTTGATTTGCGTCCAACTCCACGCGGGGGCGGTTGCCCTGCACGAGACAGTCCTGCACGAGACAGTCCCGCATGTCGGAGACGATATGAGGAGGC
>NZ_JBFTND010000381.1:0-5246 GCF_056397305.1 Cupriavidus sp. 05N40 | reverse complement strand
AGCGGCACGCGATACGTCATACCAGGAGAAACACACTGGTTATAGGATCAAGCCTTACGGGCAATTAGTACTGGTTAGCTTAACGCATTACTGCGCTTCCACACCCAGCCTATCAACGTCCTGGTCTCGAACGACCCTTCAAGGAGGTCAAGCCTCCAGGGAATCCTCATCTTCAGGCGAGTTTCCCGCTTAGATGCTTTCAGCGGTTATCTCTTCCGTACATAGCTACCCTGCGATGCCTCTGGCGAGACAACAGGTACACCAGCGGTACGTCCACTCCGGTCCTCTCGTACTAGGAGCAGCCCCCGTCAAGATTCCAACGCCCACGGCAGATAGGGACCAAACTGTCTCACGACGTTTTAAACCCAGCTCACGTACCTCTTTAAATGGCGAACAGCCATACCCTTGGGACCGGCTACAGCCCCAGGATGAGATGAGCCGACATCGAGGTGCCAAACACCGCCGTCGATATGAACTCTTGGGCGGTATCAGCCTGTTATCCCCAGAGTACCTTTTATCCGTTGAGCGATGGCCCTTCCATTCAGAACCACCGGATCACTATGTCCTGCTTTCGCACCTGCTCGACTTGTCGGTCTCGCAGTTAAGCACGCTTTTGCCATTGCACTTTAGGTACGATGTCCGACCGTACCAAGCGTACCTTCGAACTCCTCCGTTACACTTTGGGAGGAGACCGCCCCAGTCAAACTGCCTACCATGCACTGTCCCCGAYCCGGATTCACGGRCCAAGGTTAGAACCTCAAACAAACCAGGGTGGTATTTCAAGGACGGCTCCACGCAGACTAGCGTCCACGCTTCAAAGCCTCCCACCTATCCTACACAGATCGGTTCAAAGTCCAATGCAAAGCTACAGTAAAGGTTCATGGGGTCTTTCCGTCTAGCCGCGGGGAGATTGCATCATCACAAACACTTCAACTTCGCTGAGTCTCGGGAGGAGACAGTGTGGCCATCGTTACGCCATTCGTGCAGGTCGGAACTTACCCGACAAGGAATTTCGCTACCTTAGGACCGTTATAGTTACGGCCGCCGTTTACCGGGACTTCAATCAAGAGCTTGCACCCCATCATTTAATCTTCCGGCACCGGGCAGGCGTCACACCCTATACGTCCACTTTCGTGTTTGCAGAGTGCTGTGTTTTTATTAAACAGTCGCAGCCACCATTTTATTGCAACCCCTTCACCCTCCTGGCGCAGGCCAGTCAAGCTACAAGGGCGTACCTTATCCCGAAGTTACGGTACCAATTTGCCGAGTTCCTTCTCCCGAGTTCTCTCAAGCGCCTTAGAATACTCATCTCGCCCACCTGTGTCGGTTTGCGGTACGGTCTCGTATGACTGAAGCTTAGAGGCTTTTCTTGGAACCACTTCCAATTGCTTCGCAGCACTAGGCCGCTCGCCCCATATCCTTGAATTCCGCGCCCGGATTTGCCTAAGCGCCTTCTCCAATACAGGGACCGGGACTTCCAACACCCGGACAACCTTCCGCGATCCGTCCCCCCATCGCATCATACGACGGTGCAGGAATATTAACCTGCTTCCCATCAGCTACGCATCTCTGCCTCGCCTTAGGGGCCGACTCACCCTACGCCGATGAACGTTGCGTAGGAAACCTTGGGCTTACGGCGAGGGGGCTTTTCACCCCCTTTATCGCTACTCATGTCAGCATTCGCACTTCTGATACCTCCAGCATCCTTTACAAGACACCTTCACAGGCTTACAGAACGCTCTCCTACCATGCGTGCACTCCTTTAAATCCACTTCACTTGCTACCCAACATCACTGTTGGGCGCTTTGTCGATGCTGCGCATCGACAAGCAAGGTGCACTTAAAGGAATGCACGCATCCGCAGCTTCGGTGACTGGCTTAGCCCCGTTACATCTTCCGCGCAGGACGACTCGATCAGTGAGCTATTACGCTTTCTTTAAAGGGTGGCTGCTTCTAAGCCAACCTCCTGACTGTTTTAGCCTTCCCACTTCGTTTCCCACTTAGCCAATCTTAGGGACCTTAGCTGGCGGTCTGGGTTGTTTCCCTCTTGACACCGGACGTTAGCACCCGATGTCTGTCTCCCGTGATTGCACTCTTCGGTATTCGGAGTTTGCTATGGCGGGGTAATCAGCAATAGACCCCCCAACCATGACAGTGCTCTACCCCCGAAGGTGAGACACGAGGCACTACCTAAATAGTTTTCGGAGAGAACCAGCTATTTCCAGACTTGTTTAGCCTTTCACCCCTATCCACAGCTCATCCCCTAACTTTTCAACGTTAGTGGGTTCGGTCCTCCAGTACGTGTTACCGCACCTTCAACCTGGCCATGGATAGATCGTCTGGTTTCGGGTCTACACCCAGCGACTGAACGCCCTATTCGGACTCGCTTTCGCTACGCCTTCCCTAATCGGTTAAGCTTGCCACTGAATGTAAGTCGCTGACCCATTATACAAAAGGTACGCCGTCACCCCGCTTTAAGCGCTCTCGCGCTTAAACCGCTTTGCGCGYCAGTGGTGCTATTTCACACTGGAGTCTTTTGACGATTTTCACTACCGTGAAAATCGCCGAAAGCGCTTAAAGCGGGGCTCCGACTGTTTGTATGCATGCGGTTTCAGGATCTATTTCACTCCCCTCCCGGGGTTCTTTTCGCCTTTCCCTCACGGTACTGGTTCACTATCGGTCGATCACGAGTATTTAGCCTTGGAGGATGGTCCCCCCATCTTCAGACAGGATTTCACGTGTCCCGCCCTACTTGTCGTACACCTAGTTCCACAACGCTGTTTTCGCATACAGGGCTATCACCTGCTATGGCCGRCCTTTCCARACCGTTCTGCTAACAACACTGCTAAAGAGTACAAGGCTCTTCCCATTTCGTTCGCCACTACTCTGGGAATCTCGGTTGATTTCTGTTCCTGCAGCTACTTAGATGTTTCAGTTCGCCGCGTTCGCTTCCCTGACCTATGTATTCAGTCAGGGATGACCCATWCGGGCCGGGTTTCCCCATTCGGACATCTCCGGATCAAAGCTTACAGGATGAGTTCTCGCATTTGTGCCGTATTCCAAGTCATCTTTCGATCACTTAAATACATTTCGGTTGATACAATCACAACCCGGTATCGTGTTTTGTACTGCAGCGTCTCATCAACGCTTCACGACACCTTTACTACATCCCATATTGTTAAAGAACAGCCGAGCGGGACTTGGTCCCGCATCGTCTTGGCCAAGGCCAAAGGCAAACGCTCAATCCTAAGCGCTTGCCTTTGACGACCAATCCCAAGGTACAACAGTAAATGGTGGAGGATGACGGGATCGAACCGACGACCCCCTGCTTGCAAAGCAGGTGCTCTCCCAGCTGAGCTAATCCCCCMATACTGCTGCGAGGCTCAACATCGAACCATCGTCCGTAACTTGGTGGGTCTGGTAGGACTTGAACCTACGACCCCCGCCTTATCAAGACGGTGCTCTAACCACCTGAGCTTGAAAGGAGGTGATCCAGCCGCACCTTCCGATACGGCTACCTTGTTACGACTTCACCCCAGTCATGAACCCTGCCGTGGTAATCGCCCTCCTTGCGGTTAGGCTAACTACTTCTGGCAAAACCCACTCCCATGGTGTGACGGGCGGTGTGTACAAGACCCGGGAACGTATTCACCGCGGCATGCTGATCCGCGATTACTAGCGATTCCAGCTTCACGTAGTCGAGTTGCAGACTACGATCCGGACTACGATGCGTTTTCTGGGATTAGCTCCCCCTCGCGGGTTGGCAACCCTCTGTACGCACCATTGTATGACGTGTGAAGCCCTACCCATAAGGGCCATGAGGACTTGACGTCATCCCCACCTTCCTCCGGTTTGTCACCGGCAGTCTCTCTAGAGTGCCCTTTCGTAGCAACTAGAGACAAGGGTTGCGCTCGTTGCGGGACTTAACCCAACATCTCACGACACGAGCTGACGACAGCCATGCAGCACCTGTGTCCACTTTCTCTTTCGAGCACCTGATGCATCTCTGCTTCGTTAGTGGCATGTCAAGGGTAGGTAAGGTTTTTCGCGTTGCATCGAATTAATCCACATCATCCACCGCTTGTGCGGGTCCCCGTCAATTCCTTTGAGTTTTAATCTTGCGACCGTACTCCCCAGGCGGTCAACTTCACGCGTTAGCTACGTTACTGAAGAAATGAATCCCCAACAACTAGTTGACATCGTTTAGGGCGTGGACTACCAGGGTATCTAATCCTGTTTGCTCCCCACGCTTTCGTGCATGAGCGTCAGTGACGTCCCAGGGGGCTGCCTTCGCCATCGGTATTCCTCCACATCTCTACGCATTTCACTGCTACACGTGGAATTCTACCCCCCTCTGACATACTCTAGCCTTGCAGTCACAAGCGCCATTCCCAAGTTGAGCTCGGGGATTTCACGCCTGTCTTACAAAACCGCCTGCGCACGCTTTACGCCCAGTAATTCCGATTAACGCTCGCACCCTACGTATTACCGCGGCTGCTGGCACGTAGTTAGCCGGTGCTTATTCTTCCGGTACCGTCATCCCCCCGAGGTATTAACCCAGAGGATTTCTTTCCGGACAAAAGTGCTTTACAACCCGAAGGCCTTCTTCACACACGCGGCATTGCTGGATCAGGGTTGCCCCCATTGTCCAAAATTCCCCACTGCTGCCTCCCGTAGGAGTCTGGGCCGTGTCTCAGTCCCAGTGTGGCTGATCGTCCTCTCAGACCAGCTACTGATCGTCGCCTTGGTAGGCTTTTACCCTACCAACTAGCTAATCAGACATCGGCCGCTCCTATCGCGCGAGGCCTTRCGGTCCCCCGCTTTCACCCTCAGGTCGTATGCGGTATTAGCTAATCTTTCGACTAGTTATCCCCCACGACAGGGCACGTTCCGATGTATTACTCACCCGTTCGCCACTCGCCACCAGGATTGCTCCCGTGCTGCCGTTCGACTTGCATGTGTAAGGCATGCCGCCAGCGTTCAATCTGAGCCAGGATCAAACTCTTCAGTTCAATACCTGTGTGGTGCCGAAGCACCTCGCTCTTTCGAGCGGTCGCTCACTCTCAGAAAACTGACTCGATCCTCCCGAAGAAGAACCGAACATGTTTTACTGTGCGAGCACTTTATAACTTGTAAGCTCCGATGCTTGCGCACCGGGCATCCGCTATCAAGCGCCCACACTTATCGGTTGTTTGTTTGTTAAAGAACTTGCCGCGGTTCGCTTTGCTTACCGCGTCG
The DNA here is from genome assembly GCF_056397305.1 of Cupriavidus sp. 05N40. Taxonomy (NCBI): domain Bacteria; kingdom Pseudomonadati; phylum Pseudomonadota; class Betaproteobacteria; order Burkholderiales; family Burkholderiaceae; genus Cupriavidus; species Cupriavidus sp. 05N40. The sequence continues at coordinate 9 of NZ_JBFTND010000381.1, read as the reverse complement.
CTGCTTTGT
>NZ_JBFTND010000380.1:0-6473 GCF_056397305.1 Cupriavidus sp. 05N40 | reverse complement strand
GTTCGAGCGCGAGGCCCTGGCCGCCGCGCTGGCGCGCACGCGCGAGGCCGATGCGGCGGCGCGCAGCAAGCTCGAAGACAGCGTGGTGGCGTTCGCTGCCACCTTGTCGGCCGACGAGCGCCAGAAGCTGGCCGATGCGCTGGTGCAGCGCGGCCCGTTGCGCAGCGCGCCGGCACGGCCCGCCAAGGGCGCGCCATGAGCAGGCAAGACAAGCAATGGCCGCGCGTTTGCGGGCCTGGCCTGGAGAGGAGCAAGGCATGAACGACAACACCATCGCCGCTGCCGCCATCGCGGTCAACCGCTTCGGGCTCGGTGCGCGGCCGGACGAGGCGCTGCCGGCCGATCCGCGCGGCTGGCTGATCGGCCAGTTCGCGCAGTACGAGGCGCGTCCCGCGGCCTGGCGCGCGCAGCCGGGTACCGCCGCGCTGGCCGGCGAGTTCGGCGCCCAGCAGCGTGAAGTGCGCCAGGCCAGCTCCGACGCCAAGGCCGTGGCGCGCCAGCAGTTGCAGCGCGAAACCCGCGAAGCTTATCGCGACGCGGTCGACGCGCGCGTGGCCAGCGCGCTGGTCACGCCGGCGCCGTTCGTCGAGCGCCTGGTCCATTTCTGGTCGAACCACTTCGCGGTGTCGGTGGAGAAGCCGGCGGTGGCGGCGCTGGCCGGCGCCTTCGAGGCCGAGGCGATCCGCCCCCATGTGCTGGGCCGCTTCGAGGACATGCTGGTGGCCGTCGAGCGCCATCCCGCCATGCAGATCTTCCTGGACCAGGTGCGCTCGATCGGGCCCGACAGCATGGCCGCGCGCGTGGCCGCGCAGCGCGCGCCGCAGCGCCAGCTCGGCCTCAACGAGAACCTGGCGCGCGAAATCCTCGAGTTGCACACGCTGGGCGTGCGCAGCGGCTACAGCCAGGCCGACGTGACCGAGTTCGCGCGCGCATTGACGGGATGGAGCGTGGGCGGCTTCGGCGCGCGCGAGGACGGCGAGGCGGGCAGCTTCCTGTTCCGGCCGCGCGTGCACGAACCCGGCACCCGCGTCATGCTGGGCCGCGATTACCCGCAGCAGGGCGAGGCGCAGGCGCTCGCGGTGCTGCACGACCTGGCGCAGTCGGAAGCCACCGCGCGCCATCTCGCCACCAAGCTGGCGCGCCATTTCGTGGCCGATACGCCGCCGAGCGCGCTGGTCGCGCGGCTGTCCGATGCGTACATGCGCAGTGGCGGCGCGTTGCCGGAGGTGTACCGCGCGCTGGTCCAGTCGCCCGAAGCGTGGGCCAGCGCGCCGGCCAAGTTCAAGTCGCCGTGGGAGTGGGCCGTGTCCTCGCTGCGTGGCCTGGGCCTGCGCGAAGCGGGCGGGCAGGGGGGCGTTGCGCATTTCGCCCCGGTGCTGGCGCAGCTGGGCCAGCCGGTCTGGCGGCCGGGTTCGCCGGCCGGTTACGACGACCTCGCCGCGAGCTGGGCCGCGCCCGATGCGCTGGTGCGGCGCGTGGAGCTGGCGCAGCGTTTCGCGGCGCGCGCGGGCGACCGCATCGACGCGCGCGAACTCGGGCCGAAGCTGCTTGCCGGCACGCTGTCGGCATCCACCGCCGGCGCCATCGCGCGCGCCGAGAGTGCGCAGACCGCGCTGGCCTTGCTGCTGGTTTCGCCCGATTTCCAACGGAGGTGACATCGTGACATCCCAATTTTCCCGCCGGGATTTCCTGCGCGTCGCCGCCGGCGCGGGCGCCATGCTGACCCTGCCGCGCCTGGCGCTGGCCGGCGCCGATACCGAGCGCCGCTTTGTCTTCGTGATCCAGCGCGGCGCCGCCGATGGCCTGAACACGGTGGTCCCTTATGCCGACCCGGGCTATGCGCGCCTGCGCGGCGCGCTGGCCATCGACCCCGCGCAGGCCAGCAGGCTCGACGGCACCTTCGCCCTGCATCCATCGCTGGCGGAAACGGCGCGCATGTACGCCGCTGGCCAGGCGCTGTTCGTGCAGGCGGTGGCGTCGCCCTACCGCGAGCGCTCGCACTTCGACGGCCAGAACGTGCTCGAGACCGGCGGCAGCGCGCCGTACCAGGTCAAGGACGGCTGGTTGAACCGGCTGGCGGGCCTGCTGCCGGCGCGCCACGACAATGCGATCGCCTTCGCGCCGACGGTGCCGGCCGCGCTGCGTGGCGCGGCCGCGGTCGGCTCGTACGCACCCTCGGCCTTGCCGGCCGCGCCCGACGACCTGCTCGCACGCGTGGRCCAGCTCTACGAGATGGATGCGCAGCTGCATCCGCTATGGACCGCGGCAATGCAGGCGCGCGGGCTGGCCGGCGATGCCGGCGCACGTCAGGACCCGGCCAGCCTGGGCCGGCTCGCCGCCGGCTTCCTGGCGCGCGCCGACGGGCCGCGCATCGCCATGATCGAGACCGGCGGCTGGGATACGCACAGTGCGCAGGCGCCGCGCCTGGCGGCCCGGCTCAAGGCGCTCGACGCCATGCTGGCGGCGCTGCGCGACGGACTGGGGCCGGCCTGGTCGAGCACCACGGTGCTGGTGGCCACCGAGTTCGGCCGCACCGCCGCGGCCAACGGCACCGGCGGCACCGACCACGGCACCGCTGCGGCGGCGATGCTGCTGGGCGGCGCGGTCAAGGGCGGCAGGGTGCTGGCCGACTGGCCGGGGCTGGCGCAGGGCGCCCTTTACCAGGGGCGCGACCTGGCACCCACGACGAACCTGGACGGATTGATCGCCGCGGCGGCGGCGCAAGGCTTCGGGCTGGACTTCGGGCTCGGGGTTGAGCCAGACGAAGCGCGGGAACTGCTCGATCAGGCGGTTGAGCCAGACCGCGCCGGCCTCCGGGTTGTTGTATTCCACCGAGCCGCCGGGCTGCAGGATCTCGTACGGGCTCATGGTGGCATCGCCGACGAAGATCACCTTGTAGTCCGAGCTGTACTTGTGGATCAGGTCCCAGGTGGCGATCTTCTCGGCGTGGCGGCGGCGGTTGTTCTTCCACACGTAGTCGTAGACGCAGTTGTGGAAGTAGTAGTACTCGAGGTGCTTGAACTCGGTCTTGGTGGCCGAGAACAATTCCTCCACGCGCTTGATGTGGTCGTCCATCGAGCCGCCCACGTCGAGCAGCATCAGCACCTTGACCTTGTTGTGCCGCTCGGGGCGCAGCTTGATGTCGAGCATGCCGGTGCTTGAGCCGCTCCATGAGCTTGTCGAGCCCGCCCATGGCCTCGATCTTGGCCTTTTCCTCGGCCGAGAGCTCGCGCTCCAGCGTCTTCTGSAGCCAGTCSAGCGGRATGTCGSWCTTCCAGTCSACCAGRYTCTCSACGCCCTTGAAATAGGCRGCGAAGGTCTGGTCGAACTTGTCGAAGTGCTTCTCGTCCTTGACCAGCGCCATGCGCGACAAGTAGTAGAACTCGTCGATCGACGGCGAGATGACCTCGGCCTTGAGCGCTTCGAGCATGGTCAGGTATTCCTTGACCGATACCGGCAGCTTGGCGTGGCGCAGCGAGAAGAAGAAATCGATCAGCATGGTGGACTCGCTTGATGCTTAGTGTTTCCGGGACATGGTCAGCGGCTCATGCGCCGCGACCCGGCAGGTCCAGGCGGTATTGCAGGTGGCGCTTCACCGTCGGCCATTCGCTGGCGATGATGGAGAACACCACCGTGTCGCGCAGGGAGCCGTCGGGCATGCGCTGGTGATTGCGCAGCACGCCGTCCTGCTTGGCGCCGAGGCGCGCGATCGCGGTGCGGCTCTGCTGGTTCATCCAGTGCGTGCGGAATTCCACCGCGATGCATTGCAGCTGCTCGAAGGCATGGGTGAGCAGCATCAGCTTGCATTCGGTGTTGACGGCGCTGCGCTGCACGCGCTGGGCATGCCAGGTGTGGCCGATCTCGAGACGGCGGTTGGCCGCGTCGACATTGAACAGGCGCGTGGCGCCCACCACCGCGCCGGGCGCGCCGTCGCGGATCTCGCGGATCACGAACGGCATCGCGCCTTGCTGCTCGCGCATCTCCAGCGCGATGTCGGTCCACGCGCGCACCTTGTCTGGCGCGGGCACCGACGTGTACCAGAGTTTCCACAGTTCGCCGTCGGCGACGGCGGCCTGCACCTCGGCTTCGTGCGCCGGGCTCAGCGGCTCCAGCAGCKCATGCTGGCCGCGCAGGGCGACGGGTTCGATGAAGCGTGCCATGGGGGTTCGTGCGTCCGCTCAGCGGTTGGCGCGGTTCATGAATACCAGGCGCTCGAACAGGTGCACATCCTGTTCGTTCTTCAGCAGCGCGCCGTGCAGCGGCGGGATCGCGGCCTTCTTGTCCGGGCTCTTGAGCGCTTCGGGCGGGATGTCCTCGGCCATCAGCAGCTTGAGCCAGTCGATCAGCTCCGAGGTGGAGGGCTTCTTCTTCAGGCCGGGCAGGTTGCGCATCTCGTAGAACGATTCGAGTGCGGCTGCCACCAGTTCGCGCTTGATGCCGGGGTAGTGCACGTCGACGATGCGCTGCATCGTTTCCGCGTCGGGGAACTTGATGTAGTGGAAGAAGCAGCGGCGCAGGAAGGCGTCCGGCAGTTCCTTCTCGTTGTTGGAGGTGATGATCACCAGCGGGCGGTGCCTGGCCTTGACCAGTTCGCGCGTCTCGTACACATAGAATTCCATGCGGTCGATTTCGCGCAGCAGGTCGTTGGGGAATTCGATGTCGGCCTTGTCGATCTCGTCGATCAGCAGCACCACCTGCTGGTCGGCCTCGAAGGCCTGCCACAGCACGCCCTTGACGATGTAGTTGCGGATGTCGTGCACGCGGTCGTCGCCGAGCTGCGAGTCGCGCAGGCGCGAGACCGCGTCGTACTCGTACAGGCCCTGCTGCGCCTTGGTGGTCGACTTGATATGCCACTGCAGYAGCGGCATGCCGAGCGCGGCTGCCACTTCCTCGGCCAGCATGGTCTTGCCGGTGCCGGGCTCGCCCTTGATCAGGAGCGGGCGCTGCAGCGCACGGGCGGCGTTGACGGCCAGCTTGAGGTCATCGGTGGCAACGTATTGCTGGCTGCCTTCGAAGCGGGTCTGCTGGTTCGGGCTGGCGTTGGTGGTGTTGGACATGAGGCAACCTGAGGGGTTTGTGCGTGTCGGAATGGGCCAGTATAAAAGAGCTTTCCCGTTCGCGTGCGGCTGCCTGCGGCAGGCTGGACTGCCGCGTGCAGCGTGCTGTACAATGCGGCGGTTTGACGCGCCCCCCTAAGTCCTATTCTCCACCGTCCGGTTCGTCCGCCTAGTCTTGCGCGCGGCCCCTGCCGGGAGGCGGCGTTCAAAGAGATGGTTGCAGAATGAGGCCGGTCCGTGCTCACCTCGCCTGGCGGTACCGGGCGTGACAGTGTGCCGACCCGCTGGCAGCGCCACATCGAGCCGCAGGCAGATGCGGCTTCCCCGCCGGACCCATTCCGAAGCCATTTCTGACCGGTCGGGCAGGTCTCCCAGGGTTTTACACTTCCAATCAGCTACGACAATGAAAAAGCTCCTCACGATGGTGGTGCTGGGCGCGGCCGCCATGGCTGCGCAAGCCCAGGAAGTCAAGGGCAACGTGGATGCCGCCAAGAACAAGGTCGCAATGTGTATTGGTTGCCACGGGATTCCGGGATACCGGGCCTCGTTCCCCGAGGTGTACCAGGTGCCCCTGCTGGGAGGGCAGAACGCCAAGTACATCGAGAATGCGCTCAAGGAATACCAGAAGGGCGACCGCAAGCACCCGACCATGCGCGGCATTGCCGCCACCCTGAGCGACCAGGACATCGCCGACGTGGCTGCCTACTATGCGCAGCAGACCTCCAGCACGCAAAACAACAACCAGAAGTGAGGAGACCCGCCATGAATACGCTTAAGACGCTTTCGTTCGCGCTCGGCGCACTCGTGCTGGGCGCCTCGGCCATGTCCGCCTCGGCCGCCGATCTCGCCGCCGGCAAGGCGCTGGTGGAGAAGGGCAACTGCGTGGCCTGCCATGGTGCCGGCATGAACGCGCCGATCAGCCCGGACTACCCGAAGCTGGCCGGCCAGCACGCCGATTACCTGTACCACGCGCTGGCGGCCTACCAGATCACCACCAACCCGCAGGTGGGCCGCTCCAACGCCATCATGGCCGGCCAGGTCAACGCCAACCCGGGCGTGACCGGCAAGGACGGCAAGCCGCGTCCGTTCACCCGCGACGAACTCAAGGACATTGCCGCCTACATCGAATCGCTGCCGGGCGGGCTGGTGCTGAAGAAGTAAGAAGCGCCGCCGCGCAGGCGCCGCCGTGCGCCGCGCCAGGGGAGAAAAAAGCCGCTGAACATATCAGCGGCTTTTTCATTCGGGGACGGGCGGCGCGGCTCAGTTGCCGGTGCCCTTGGCCAGGCGGCGAGCCTTCACGGCGTTGGCCAGCGTCTCCAGCACATTGATCGAATCGTCCCAGCCGATGCAGGCGTCGGTGACCGACTGGCCATAGGTGAGGTTCTCCACCGGCGTGCCCTGGGCATGGTCCTGACG
>NZ_JBFTND010000379.1:0-3322 GCF_056397305.1 Cupriavidus sp. 05N40 | reverse complement strand
GTGATCCGCCTGCCGGATGCTGCCGGCCTGCCGCGCTGGCAGATCGCCTTGCCGGCCGAACAGGCGCCGCAGATGCAGGCCGCGCTGTCGGCCACCCTGCAGCCGGCGGATGCTGCCGTGTGGGACTGGCTGGACGTGCAGTCGGGCGTGCCGCGCATCGCCGCCGCCACGCAGGAACAGTTCGTCCCGCAGATGATCAACCTGGAACTGGTGGGCGGCGTCAGCTTCCGCAAGGGCTGCTACCCCGGCCAGGAGATCGTCGCGCGCAGCCAGTACCGCGGCACGCTCAAGCGCCGCATGTGGCTGATCCACGGCGAAGGCGAAGTGCCGGCCGCGGCCACCGAGATCTTCCGCCCCGAAGACCCCGGCCAGCCCTGCGGCATGGTGGTGAATGCAGCCGCCGCGCCGCAAGGCGGCTGGGACGGACTCGCCGAGCTGAAGATCGATGCCGCCGGCGGGGCCTTGCACCTGGGCAGCGCCACGGGCAGCCCGGTGCGGCCGGGCGAGTTGCCCTACGCGGTACCATTCGGCGAAGCGGCCTGAGCATCCGCCGGCGCGAGCGAGAGGCAGTCATGAGCGATCACCTTTACGTCTATTTCCGGGTGCCGGAAACCCTGGCCGAGCAAGCGCTGCCGCACTGGCACCGCTGGATGGAGACCGTTGCCGAGGCGGGCGGAATTGGTGGTACGCTCTTACGCAGGCCCGAGACGCGCGACGGCATGCAGACCTGGATGGAAGCCTATGCCGACGTGCCGCCCGCCTTCGACATCCTGCTCGACGGGCTGTGGCGGCAGAGCGGCCTGCAGCGCTTCGTCAGCGGCGAGCGGCAGGTCGAGCGGTTTGTCGACCTGGACCAGCTCTGAGCCGGCCTCGCCGCGCGGCGCAGCGCAAACCGGATACGCAGTGGACGTGCGGCGCACCTGCAGCGCGCGCGCCATGGATATTGTGATCGCAGTGAATGCAGCAAATGCAGTAAAGGAAGCACTATGTGCCTGATTCTGGTGGCCTGGCAATCCCACCCCGACTATGCCCTGGTGGTGGCCGGCAACCGCGACGAGTTCTACGCCCGCCCCGCGGCGCCGGTGCACTGGTGGGAAGATGCCCCGCAGGTGCTGGCGGGTCGCGACCTGGCTGAGGTGATCGGCGAGCCGGGCACGTGGATGGGGCTGGCCGGCGACGGCCGTTTCGCGGCCCTGACCAACTACCGCGCGCCGTCCGAGAAGCGCACCGAGGCCCGCTCGCGCGGCGAACTGGTGGCCGGATTCCTGCGCGGCGAGGACGATCCCCATAGCTACCTGTCCGGGCTGAAGCCGCGCGCCGGCGCGTACAACGGCTTCAACCTGCTGGCGAGCGACCTGCGCGAGCTCTGGTGGTACAGCAACCGCGGCACGGCGCCCTATCCGCAACGGYTGAAGGCGGGCCTGTACGGCTTGTCCAACGCCTTGCTGGACACCCCCTGGCCCAAGGTGGTCAGCCGAGTCGGCGCGCTGGCGGAAACGCTGGCGGCCGATACCGGCCAGATCGGCGCCAGCGCCGATCCCTACTTCGACCTGCTGGCCGACACGCGCCAGGCGCTGGATTTCGAACTCCCCCGTACCGGGGTGACGCCGGAATGGGAAAAGGTGCTCTCGTCGGCGTTTATCCGCTCGCCCAGCTACGGCACGCGCGCCAGCACTGTGCTGCGGGTGCGCCACGACGGCCGCTTCGAGCTCAACGAACGTAGCTTCGATGCCAGCGGCCGCACTGGCGAAGTCTCTTACCGCGGCCACCTGCGCGTGGCGCGCGACGCGGGCCAGGTACCCGCGCCCTGAGACGCGAGCGCCGGCCTGCGGCGCCACTCCCTGCCTGCCGGCCGGCGCCGGAACCCTCAGTACTGCCGCGCCTGCAGTGCCAGCGGCCGCAGCGCAGCGTCGAGCGCGCGGATCGCGCCGGGGTCGTTGCGCACGGCCAGCAGCCACGCATCGTCGAAGCCCCCGATCTCCAGCAGTTGCATGCCGTGCGGCGCCAGCTCGCGGTTGACATGGCTCAGGTAGAGGGCCGCGGGCTCCATATCGAAATCATTGTCGTCGCCACCGAGCGGAATGCCGTCTTCGTCGTAGAGATCGTCGACATCGATGGCGCGCACGCCGGCAGCGCGCAGCACCGCGAGCGCGGCCACGACCTGGGCGCCATGCGTGCTGAACTCGCGCCAGTCCACCTGCGCCAGRCAATGTCCCGCCAGCCAGGGATGGAGCCAGGCTGACAACAGGGCCTCGCCGGCCGGCGGATCGCCGACTGGCGCCGCGGCGGATTCGAGGGCGGGAATGGCATCGGCGAGGGCCTGGAGCAGGCGGGAACGGTTCTCTGGCATGGCGTGGACGGAAGCGGGCGCCACCGCAAGGCGGGCGGCAAGAAATCAAAGACCGCGATGATACCGCCCCGCGCGCCGCCGCTTCGTAGCTGGTACCAGGTACTAGGCGCCAGCAACGGCCGCTGGCGCGGACGGCGCGCGGGCACCGACCATCCAGCAGGCAGCGGTAAAGCGGACTTCGGCGCCATGCACATAAGGCGCGAAGGCGGCGCGGACGGTTTCGATGACCTGCGTGCGGGTGCGTTGGTCCGCCTCTTGCAGGATCAGGCCAACGGGACCGAGCCGGGTCAGGTAGCCGACCAGCTCGTTCTCGGGCAGGGTGCAGGCCACATCGATCGGACGGACATCGATCCCGGCCCAGCCGCTCTGCGCCAGGATGGCGCAGATCCGGTGCTGGTCGGCGAAGGCGAACTGTCCCGGCGCGCCCGGCCGGCGGGCGGGAAGGTTCGGCAAAAGCGGTGCCGCGGCGCGCTCGGCCGTCGTCATGAACGGATTCTCCGCGGCGCTCCGCCAGGCGACGAACCGCAGCCCGGCGTCGTCCCGCGCGGCTCGCCGCAGGTTGGCAAAGGCCCGGACCGCGTCATCGAAGAACATGACGCCGAAGCGCGAAATGATCATGTCGAAGCTTGCCGGCTCGAAGGCGTGGACCTGCGCGTTGGCGCAGATGAAGCTTGCCGGCATGCCTTCCCGTGCGGCGCGGGCCCGCGCGGCGGCGATCATCGGCTGCGAAATGTCGATGCCGGTGCAGCGGGCCGTTGCGCCGCGCAGCCGCGCAACGGCGAGCGTCGTGCTGCCCGTGCCGCAGCCCACGTCGAGCACCCGGCCTGCGGTTCCGGCCGAGGCGGCTTCTTCGACGAGCAGGTCTTCGAACGGCCTGAACATAGCGTCCAGCGATGCCTGCGCCTCGACCCAGGCGCGCCCGGCGTGACCGTTCCAGAGCCTTCCCTGCTCATCATCAGCCTGCTGCATGAC
>NZ_JBFTND010000378.1:0-3355 GCF_056397305.1 Cupriavidus sp. 05N40 | reverse complement strand
GGGCAATTCTGCGGCGAGCATGGCGCAAATACACATTGTCGATGTGCCATCGCGGATGCATTCCGTCCAATAGTTGACGTAGGCCATCAATCGCGCCAAGGGATCCTCAATATTCCGATCGAGAGCCGCCAATCCTTCCCGAGCCTGCTGGCGGTGTCGCGTGACCACTGTCAACACCAAGTCCGCTTTGCTCGGAAAATGATGATGAATGCTGGGCTTGCCGATGTGCACCAGTTTGGACAGATCCGCATAGCTGAACCCGTGATAGCCGCCTGCGGCGAGCAGTTGCTTAGTGTGCTCTGCAATTTCGGTCGCACGGGGAGACAGATCAGCGCTCATGCCTATTCATTGGAGGGACTCATAACGCAAGAACAATGTTTCATGCGCGCACTTGGTATCTATACAACATCAACCAATCTACTAGTTGGTCGGGTTCGTGTCAATCCTTCGAGCGCAGTTATTGAATGCAGGGATAACGTCGCCCGGCCGCTAGGGCGGCCTTAAGCATCCAGACGCAGAACTGGCGGGATGATCGATCGGTGCGCAGCTGCTCGACCAGTGTAGCCAGGACGGAATTGTCGAGCGATTGCACGGCATACCACAGGCCCACACGTCGCGACACTTCGAAGCCCAGATAGGCCGGATCTCGACACCCGGACGGCCGCGCACCAAGGACTCAGGCGCCACGCAAGCCCCCAATCCTGCGGAGACCAAGTCTATGGCCAAGCATAGTGTTTCCGCGTTCGCCGCGGGCACGCTCGCCGCCGCGCCATAGTAGGGTAAGAGCCGCCGGCGCGTCGGATGATTCGGATAAACGATCCACGGCAAGGCGCAAGCGCCGCAACCCGCAGGGGCCGTCAGTAGATAGGACTCGACGAACAGTTGCAAGAACAGTTCGTCCTCGCAGCGCCCGTCTTCGGTCGACAGGCGGGCGTCTCCCTTGCAGCGATCGAGCAGATTGATGCAAAGCGCTTGCATCGCTTGTCGCGCAAATCAAGGCACAGCGACGCGCCTTCCTACTTCACGCGACAACCTGACAGGCGTGCCGCCCCAGGGTTGTAGCCCCCAACTGAACGCTTGACGGCGCACCACAGCCCGGCGAGTCATCCAAACGCCCCACGCGCCGCCAAAGCTAGTCGCGCTGCTGCATATGGCCTCCCCAATTGCCTGCACCCTGTTCCAGTACGCCTGAGGCGTACATCACTCAAGACCGCTAGCAGCTCCTCCCACCAAGCGGCAACTCGCGTGCATGTGCCCCATGCATCTCTTGACACTCGGTTCTGATGAGTTATTATCTATTATCTATTATCTATCAAATACGGAGCAGCCCATGACCCAAGTGACCGTTACCCTCGACGGCGCCACTCTCACTCCCGACGAAGTGATCGAAATCGCACGCAACCATGCCCGAGTTGAGTTGTCCGCGCACGCCCGGCGAGCACTTCGCACGACACGCGCTCACATTGAGGAGAATTGGCTCAACGATTTCGCTCCCCTGATGTACGCGTTCAATACTGGCGTTGGAAGTCTCAAAAATCGACGTATTGGAAGCGAAGAGATCTCGGAATTTCAGAGGAATCTTGTGCGCTCTCACTCTGCAAGCACTGGGGAGCGCATGCCATCCGAAGTCGTACGGGCCATGATGGCCATGAGGGCCAACGCCTTCGCCAGTAATCACTCAGGTGTTAGAGAGACGATTGTTGATAGGCTGCTCGCGATGCTGAATCACGACATCATCCCCGTCATCGCGGCCAAAGGAAGCGTAGGAGCGAGTGGGGATCTCGCGCCGCTCGCCATCATGAGTGCCGCGCTCATGGGCATGGCTGAGAGCAAGGTCGAGTTCCAAGGCGACGTTATCCCAGCCTCAATCGCTTTCGAACGTGCGGGGTTGGCACCGACCATGGATGTGCACGCAAAGGACGCAACGGCTCTCATCAATGGATCCACAGCTTCCCTAGCCTATGCAGTCTTGGCCGCACACGACGCACGGTCACTATTGACCGACGCCACTATCTCGCTAGGCATGACACTTGAGGCATTGCGCGGAGAACTGTCCTGCTTCGAAGACCGCGTCATGCTGGCTCGACCACATCGTGGTCAACGGCGCGTCGCCGCCGCGATACGCAATGTCGTTTCGGGCAGCGGTCGGTGCACAGAAGCGGCCCGACAAGTTCAGCTCCAGGCCTCCCAGGAAGCTGTGATTGAACCCCGCATTCAAGACGCATATTCCTTACGCTGTGCGCCGCAGGTCTATGGACCTGCGCTAGACGCACTCGATTACATCGATACCATTCTCAAAGCGGAAATGAACAGTGCAACGGACAATCCGTTGATATTTTCCGACCTAAAGGGAGGATACGATGTAGTTTCGGGTGGCCATTTCCATGGCCAATATATTGCGCAAGCAATGGATCTTCTTGCCTTGGCAGTAACTGATGTAGGCGCTATTTGTGACAGGCGGAGTGCCCGCCTCATCGACCCCGCTTGCAATTTTGGCCTACCTACTAACTTGATCGCTCAGCGGGCCGGAATAAACACTGGCTTCTCAGTTGTGCAAAGCATGGGTACGGGTCTTACTCTCGAAAATGTAGGACTATGCAGCCCCGCCAGCACAATTAGTTTGCCAGCAAAGGGAAACACCGAAGATCATGTGAGCAATTCTTGCTTTGCCGCCCGTCGGACTCGGACGGTAATTCAAAATACGCAGGCGATTGTCGCGGCCGAGCTGCTGATCGCCGCACAGGCGTTAGACCTGTCTGAGCCCCGTCTTAATGAATATCCACTTGGAATTGGTACCGCGGTAGCGCTTCAGGCTCTTCGGGAGAAAGTTCCAGCGACACTCGAAGACGACAGATGGGTGTATGACGATTTGGAGGCAATAAAAGCGATGGTGATCGATGGCACGTTTAGAAATGCTGTCGAGTCCGTTTGCGACCTTCTATTTTAATGACACCTTAATTAACCTCAGTGCGAGCTTCAGATGGATGCTTCAACAGATCTGACATTGCAGGAGCGGATTGCAAAGATAGTGGCCGATCGCATCGTCAAGGGTGAATTGATGCCAGGAGAGTGGTTACGCCAAGACACGATCGCACACGAGTTMGCCATCAGTCATGTACCAGTGCGTGAAGCATTTCGTCGACTCGAATCGCAGGGACTCGTGCTCAGCGAACCCCGCAAGGGCGTCAGAGTTGCGCATCTCGACGAAACATCCATCGTGGAAATCACAAGGATGCGAGCAGCATTGGAAACCTTGGCGCTGCGGGTAGCAGTACCGCTTATCAGGGACAGTGATATCGCTGACGCAGCCACAGCAATCGAACGCGGCAACCATGCCTCGGATATCGAGGAATGG
>NZ_JBFTND010000377.1:0-3407 GCF_056397305.1 Cupriavidus sp. 05N40 | reverse complement strand
TGGTCTGGCGGTCCATCGACTGCACGCCAAAGGCCATCTGGGGCTGGTGGTCGATGACGATCAGCTGGCTGTTGCGCGGGGTCAGGACTTGCAGTTTGGCGTTCGACACGATGTTCTCCAATTAAGGTGATTCAATGATTTTGAGTTTTATCCGGTAGCGCCTGGCTTGCTTCGTTGCCTTGTTGCGCTGCCCATGTGCAGAACTATAACCAGCGTCAGACCGCGGAAAGTGGCCCATCACTGTCATAGTTAGTCAAAATAATTGAATGTTTTTCGGTCCGGCGGAAGGAGTCCGCTCAGCTAAGCGGCCGGCTAAATCCGCGGCGCGCTCAAGCTGCTGCGTGTGCATCCGGCCAAGCGCATCGAAGTGTTGCTGCCAGATCCTTCCCCGGAGGTGCCAGGACGCCCTGGCCCCCGAACACATATGCCTCACCAGGCATTTATCATTATTTATTTGCGAAGGATAAATTATCCAGATAGGATAAATGGTGATAATCGCACCAGGAAGACACATGTCCAAGCCGTCCGCCGCCTCCGAACGCTACACGTTTCGCCGACCCGCGTTGGCGGCAAGCTTCTGCGCTGCCTTGGCCGGGGAGGGAGTCCAGGATGCCCGCTCGGGCCTGTTCCTCGCGGCGCCGCGTCGGGTAGGGAAGTCCACCTTCCTGCGCGAGGACCTTACGCCGGCCGCCGAGCAGCGCGACTGGGTCACCGTGTACGTCGACTTGTGGTCGAACAAGGCGCATGACCCGGGCGAGCTGATCGCCGACGCCATCAAGCACAAAATTGCCGATCACACCGGTGTCGTGAGCAAAGCCGCAAAGGCTGTCGGCCTCACCAAGGTCACCGTCATGGGCACCCTTGGGTTAGACCTCACCGCCACGGGACTACCAGCGGGCGTCACGCTCACGCAGACCCTTGAGGCGCTGCGCAAGGCCGCCAGGAAACCCGTTCTCTTGATCGTTGATGAAGCGCAGCATGCTCTGACCACGGAGAAGGGCGTCGAGGCAATGTTCGGCCTGAAGGCGGCGCGCGACTCGATGAACGTTTCGGGCAAGGCCCCGGACCTCATGCTGGTCTTCACCGGCTCAAGCCGGGACAAACTCGCGCACCTGGTCATGAATTCGCGCATGCCGTTCTACGGTTCCCAGGTGACGCCGTTCCCGCTGCTCGATAGAAACTTTACCGACGAATTCACCAAGAGCGTAAATAGGGCGCTCGCCGCGGGCAATCAGTTTGAGCCGGAGGCCGTCTACGAAGCCTTCGTGATGGTCGGGCATCGCCCGGAGATGCTGCGCCACCTGATTGGCACGATCGCACTGGCGAACGAATCGCCAAACCTCAGTGCCCGGCTCAAGGATGACGCGACGCTCGTCCAGGAACGCTTGTGGCATGACGTCGAAAGCGACTTCACATCACTGTCGCCACTTCAGCAGGCGGTAGTGCGTGTCATGGCTGACAAGGATGGTCAATTCTCTCCCTTCGGAGAGAGCGCCATTTCCGCGTACAAGGCCCTTGTGCCGGATCATGTGAGCGTCAGCGCTGCGACGGTTCAAAATGCAATTGACGCCCTTCGTGAGCGTGAGATCGTATGGAAAGAGTCGCGGGGCTCGTACGAGATCGAAGATCAAGCGTGGCTGAGTTGGCTCCGCGCCAAAGGCCTGACGTCCTGAAGAACGCGGTAACGCGGTGCGCCAGGCGATGCGCCAGGCGAGGGGTCACCGAAGGGTAGTGCATGGCGCGCCGCCCGGTGTACCGGTCCCCAAATCGCGTATGCTTCGCCCTGCCTTACACGGGCGCAGGTAGGTCTTGCGCCCGTGGTTTCCCAATGCATTGCCCCTGCGGTGGGATTGCCGAATCTCCACCTGCCACGGCTAGCCGTGCAGGGTGCAATGCCAGCTTGAACAGGCATACTCACATGACTGCATTTCCTACAGTATCACGACCGGTCACCGGCCACGGTCAATCCTGTATCTCCACGGCTGACCAATGCTGAACCTGGACCTGCGCTCCATGTCGGCGATGACGGGGATGATCAATATCGCCCTGTGCATCATCCTGCTGGCCTTTCGCCGCGCCTATCCTGCCTCCATCAAAGGCTTGTTGCCTTGGGCGCTCGCACCGCTGCTTTGCGCGCTTTCCGCCGCCTTCTATGCGATGGACGGGCAGTGGCCGGCCGTGCTCGTCGCGTTTGGCGGTAACGCGCTGCTGCTTTCGGGCTGCGCATTGTTCTACTTCGGCAGCCAGCGCTTCTACGGGGTGCCCTGCACCTGGAAATACTGGCTCGGCGTGGGCATTGGCTGCCTGGCCGGCATCGCCTGGTTCCTGCTGGTCTATCCCGACTACCGGATTCGCGTGTTGCTGCTTACCACGGTGCTGGCCGCAATATGCCTGACTCATGCGCGGATGACCTGGCAGCACGGCCGGGGTTTTGCGCCGCGCTTCATGGCAGTTGTCCTCGCTTTCCAGGGGCTGGTCCTGCTGGTGCGGGCAGCGACGACGCTTTTGCAGGATACCGTCAATACTCCGCGGTTTTCCCCTTCGGCTATTCAGACCACGTACATTGCAGCGTATTGTTTCGCGTCGCTGTTCGTCTGCCTTGGCCTGCTGCTGACCGTGAGCGAGCGGTTGCGCGCGGAGTTCGAGTACCTGGCGCAACGCGATGACCTGACAGGGGTATTGAACCGCCGGGCTGTGCTGCACGCAGGGAGTCGCGAACTGAATAACCAGCGCGGCAGCGGCCAGCCACTGTCGTTGCTGCTGATGGATATCGACCACTTCAAGCGCATCAATGACCAGCACGGACACCTGGTGGGTGACCGCGTGCTGGCTCATTTCGCACAAACCGTGGGGCGGGCGCTGCGCTACACGGACTATCTCGGCCGTTTTGGCGGCGAAGAGTTTGTCGTGCTGCTGCCGCGTACCGGCATGGAGGCCGCGCTTGCAATGGCCGAGCGCGTGCGGCAGGCAGTGGAGCAGCAATCGGCCATCGCAGGGCAGCCCGGCTGCACGGCAAGCCTGGGGTTGGCCAGCATCGAGGCCGGGGAAGCGACCCTTGACGAATTGCTGGCGCGAGCCGATTCGGCGCTATATCGCGCCAAGGCCGATGGGCGCAACCGTGTTGAGGCAGGCTGAGCCGGGGCTTCCGCATTCAACGGGCGCCGGTCACTTGCCGGCGGTTGCCGCGATAACGAGGAAAATCCTGGATGGCCGCGCCAACATGATTTGCGGCTCGCTACATGATTTAACATAAGACTAATTATGCGAACATTGGATGTAGCGGCAAAGTTGTAATGTCCGGTTCTAGCAAAGTTCAAATGTCCGCCTGAGGGCCTGTCCATGGTATTCAGCCTGCCCGGTTGAATGCAATGGAGACGCCCGAGGATGGCTAGACCCGAGGTCATTAC
>NZ_JBFTND010000376.1:0-3922 GCF_056397305.1 Cupriavidus sp. 05N40 | reverse complement strand
CTTGAGCGCCAGCGTGGCGCGCTGGCCGCGACCGAAGCCGCCATTCGCGCCGCCGATGCCGCCGCGCAGGATGCGGCGCAAGGCCACGCCAGGCTGCAGGGCGAGTGGCAGGCAGCCAGCGAACAGGTACCGCCGGAGCGGCGCGAGCCGGAACAGCTCGCGCGCGCGCTGGAGCAGGCACGACACGAACTGGCCGCATGCGATGCCGCGCTGGCGGCCGCCCAGGCTGCCGACAAGCAGGCCGGCGCCGGTCTTGCCGCGGCGCAGGCGGCGCAGGCGGCCGCGCAGGCCAGCATGGCCGGCAGCGCGCTGCGCGAGCAACAGGCCGACGCGGCATTCGCGGGCGCGCTGGCCCAGGCCGGCTTTGCCACGCCGCAGGCTTATGCCGAAGCGTGCATGCCGGAGGCGGAGTCCGTGCAGCTCGAAGCCCGTGTCCAGCGTTTCGACCTCGACCTGGCCGCGGCCACGGATCGCCGCGAGCGCGCTGCCGCCGCCGCGCGCGACCTGGGTGGTGGAGGCAGCCTCGCTGCGGCTCATGCGCATGAGCCGCAGCCGCTATGAACTACAGCGCGTGCGCGAGCAAGGCGACCTGCGCGCGGCGGGCGGGTTGGACCTGGAGGTGTTCGACCACAACACGGGCATGGCGCGTCCGGCCAATACCCTGTCGGGCGGCGAGGGCTTCCTGGCCTCGCTCTCGCTGGCGCTGGGCCTGGCCGACGTGGTGCAGTCGCGCTCGGGCGGCATCCAGCTCGATACGCTGTTCGTGGACGAAGGATTTGGTACGCTCGACCCGGAGAGCCTGGATTTCGCCATCCATACCTTGATCGACCTGCAGCAGGCCGGCCGGCTGGTGGGCATCATTTCCCATGTGGCGGAGTTGCGCGAACGCATCGATGTGCGGCTGGAGATCCGGCCCGGCGCCTCCGGCAGCCGGGCGGAACTGCAACTGCCCTGAGCGGCCCGGGGGCGACGGGAAAGGCGTAAGCTGCGAAGACCGCCCGCCGCCACCCGTGCCGCCAGCCCGCGGGCCGCATCGCGGCAGGGGTGTCCGGCTAACGCACAAGCGATTTGCCGGCGCCTTGACCGCCTTCCGAGCGGGGGTGTAATCTGTTCATTGTGCGAATTGAGGTTCGCAATTAGAACAAACCAGAATAATAAGAAAAACCAAATTCTGTTGGATTCGTGTCCGGCAGCACGCTCCTGCGGCAATCGCGGGGCGGGCGGGCCGGATGGCCCTTCCGGCAGGACTGTCCGGAGACAGCGTTTCCTGCGCCGCCTGATGTTCCCTCCTTGGCGGCCGGTCCCGGGTAGTTCGTCCGGGCTTTCGGAACTGGAACGCAAGTGATCAACAAGCTATTCGACTCGGTGGAAGCGGCCATGGCCGACATCCACGACGGCGCCACCATCCTGATCGGCGGCTTCGGCATGGCCGGCATGCCGGCACAGCTCATCGACGCCCTCATCGCCCAGGGCGCGCGCGACCTGACCATCGTCAACAACAACGCCGGCAACGGCGACACGGGGCTGGCCGCGCTGCTCAAGGCCAAGCGCGTGCGCAAGATCATCTGCTCGTTCCCGCGCCAGGCCGATTCCTACGTGTTCGATTCGCTCTACCACGCCGGCGAGATCGAGCTGGAACTGGTGCCGCAGGGCAACCTGGCCGAGCGCATCCGCGCCGCCGGCGCCGGCATCGGCGGTTTCTTCACCCGCACCGCCTACGGCACGCCGCTGGCCGAGGGCAAGGAAACCCGCATCATCGACGGCCAGGGCTATGTGTTCGAAAAGCCCATCCACGCCGATTTCGCCCTGATCAAGGCGCAGCGCGCCGACCGCTGGGGCAACCTGACCTACCGCAAGACCGCGCGCAACTTCGGCCCGATCATGGCGATGGCTGCCAATTGCCCCATCGTGCAAGTCAGCGAGATCGTCGAACTCGGCGAACTGGACCCGGAGCACATCGTGACCCCGGGCCTGTTCGTCAAGCGCGTCGTCAAGATCGACGCCGGCAAGACCCCCGTCTGAGCGACAAGGAGATCCAGAACATGCAACGCCTGACCCGCGATCAGATGGCCGCCCGCGTGGCCAAAGACATTCCCGACGGTGCCGTGGTCAACCTCGGCATCGGCCTGCCCACCCTGGTCGGCAATCACCTGCCGGCCGACCGTGAAATCCTGCTGCACAGCGAGAACGGCCTGCTCGGCATGGGCAAGGCGCCCCCCGCCGGCGAGGAAGACGGCGACCTGATCAACGCCGGCAAGCAGCCGGTCACGGTCAAGGCCGGCGGCTCGTATTTCCACCATGCCGACTCCTTCGCCATGATGCGCGGCGGCCACCTCGACTTCTGCGTGCTGGGCGCCTTCCAGGTGTCCGAGAAGGGCGACCTGGCCAACTGGCACACCGGCGCGCCCGGCGCGATCCCGGCCGTGGGTGGTGCCATGGACCTGGCCATCGGGGCCAAGCAAGTGTTCGTGATGATGGAGCACCAGACCAAGCAGGGTGAAAGCAAGATCGTGCCGCAATGCACGTACCCGCTCACCGGCATGACCTGCGTCACGCGCATCTACACGGACCTGGCCACCATCGACGTCACGCCCGAAGGGCTGGTGGCCCGCGACCTCGTCGAAGGCCTGTCCTTCGAGGAACTGCAGGGCGTAACCGGCGTGCCGCTCAAGCAGGCCGCCGCCTGACCGGCAAGCGCCATCCGCACCACGCTTTCACATACAAGCAAGAGAGAGACAACATGACCGAAGCCTTTATCTGCGACGCCATCCGCACCCCCATCGGCCGCTACGGCGGCAGCCTGTCCGCGGTGCGCGCGGACGACCTGGGCGCGGTGCCGCTCAAGGCGCTGATGGCGCGCAACCCGAACCTGGACTGGTCCGCCATCGATGACGTCATCTACGGCAACGCCAACCAGGCCGGCGAAGACAACCGCAACGTGGCGCGCATGTCGCTGCTGCTGGCCGGCCTGCCGCAAAGCGTACCGGGCGCCACCATCAACCGCCTGTGCGGCTCCGGCATGGACGCCACCGGCACCGCCGCGCGCGCCATCAAGTCCGGCGAAGCCGGCCTGATGCTCGCCGGCGGCGTGGAAAGCATGAGCCGCGCCCCGTTCGTGATGGGCAAGGCCACCAGCGCGTTCTCGCGCGACGCGCAGATCTTCGACACCACCATCGGCTGGCGCTTCATCAACCCGGCCATGCGCGCGGCCTACGGCGTGGACTCGATGCCCGAGACCGCCGAGAACGTCGCCACCGACTACAAGATCAGCCGCGAAGACCAGGACCTGATGGCCATGCGCAGCCAGGAAAAGGCCTCGCGCGCGCAGGCCAACGGCACGCTGGCGCAGGAAATCACCGCCGTGACGATCGCCCAGAAGAAGGGCGACCCGCTCGTGGTGGACCGTGACGAGCACCCGCGCGCCACCAGCATGGAAGCGCTGGCCAAGCTGCGCGGCGTGGTCCGCGCCGACGGCACCGTGACCGCCGGCAACGCCTCGGGCGTCAACGACGGCGCCTGCGCCATCCTGCTGGCCAGCGAAGCTGCCGCCAAGCAGCATGGCCTGACCCCGAAGGCACGCATCGTCGGCATGGCCACCGCCGGCGTGGCGCCGCGCGTGATGGGCATCGGCCCGGCGCCGGCCACCCAGAAGCTGCTCAAGCAGCTCGGCATGACCATCGACCAGATCGACGTGATCGAGCTGAACGAAGCGTTCGCCGCGCAAGGCCTGGCCGTGCTGCGCGAACTGGGCGTGGCCGACAACGACGAGCGCGTCAATCCCAACGGCGGCGCGATCGCGCTGGGCCACCCGCTCGGCATGAGCGGCGCCCGCCTGGTCACCACCGCCATGTACCAGCTGCACCGCACCGGCGGCCGCTTCGCGCTGTGCACGATGTGCATCGGCGTGGGCCAGGGCATCGCC
>NZ_JBFTND010000375.1:0-5263 GCF_056397305.1 Cupriavidus sp. 05N40 | reverse complement strand
TGATTGCGCCGTTCGAAGTTGGATTTCTTGCATACGTGAACGTCGCTCAGCATGTCGATATGTTCGCGTCGCTGCTCTTCTACTTCGGCTTCTTCCTCTTTATCGTTCTCGGCTTCAAAGTCTTCCGCCGCTCGATTCCTTTTGCTGCGTCCTGGTGGGCGATTAGCTTCCCGATGGCTGCCCTGGCGAATGCCGCACTGAAATATGCACTCTTTGCCAATACCTGGCCGCTGACGCTAATCGCCGGCCTCATCCTCGCCATCCTTACGATTGCGATTGGCATCTTGTTCATTCGCACGCTTCACCTGCTCTTCAGCGGCCGCTTGCTGCTTGGCTGAAGTCGCTAGACCTGCGCCGCACGTTCCCGAGCCGGGCCCCCGATAGACGGCGGCCCGGCAACCCGCGGCAGAGGGCAATTCCCCGGGTGCTCCGCACGGGAAACGCACGGCCTCCGTACAAGGGGAAGGCAGCGTAGTTTCAAGAAAGATGGCAACCAGACTCCCGCGCCAAATACAGCCAATGATGGCGCAAACACGGACCCCCAAAGGCCGGTTGACCTTTTCTGATTAAACAGCACGCAACAGGCCTCGACCAATAAGCGACCATGAAAGTAGCCGTACTTGCATTTCCGGGCGTCCAGATGCTTGATGTGGTTGGCCCAATTGACGTGTTCAACGAAGCCGCCAGGCAGGCTGGAAATCCGGGCGCATACACGTTCGAAATCATCACGCCGGAGCGCGGCGAAGTCCGGGCATCAAATGGCATGACGTTCTTCTCCGACGCTGGCATCGCATCAGCGAGTGGTGACATTGACACGCTTCTTGTTGCAGGCAGCCCGAAGATGCGCGAAATCGAGGAGCAAGCGGCCCTGCTCTCCTGGCTCGTGCAGCAAAGCAAACGGGTGCGCAGGCTTGGCGCCGTGTGTTCGGGGGCGTTCTTGTTGGCCCGTGCCGGTCTTCTGGATGGAAAGAGGGCTACGACGCACTGGAACGCATCGACCCGCCTGGCGAGCACATTTCCCGCCGTAACCGTGGAACCTGACCGTATCTACATCAAGGATGGAGCTACCTACACATCCGCAGGCGTTACCGCGGGCATGGACTTGGCATTGGCCTTGGTCGAAGAGGACTTCGGTCGCGGTGTGGCGTTGAAAGTCGCAAGAGAGTTCGTGATGTTCCTCAAACGGCCAGGTGGGCAATCGCAATTCAGCGCTCACCTGGCGGCCCAGACCGCTGAGAAGAGCGTTATTCGCGACGTGCAGAACTGGGTGCTTGAGAACATTGAGAAGCCCCTTTCCGTAGACCATCTTGCGCTGCACGCAGGAATGAGCACGCGGAACTTTGCCCGCATGTTCAAGCGCGAGTCGAACACGACACCGGCCGAATTTGTCGAAGGGGCTCGTCTGGACGCCGCGAGGCGGATGTTGGAGGAAACTGCCAATCCCTTGAAGCGGGTCGCGGCACTCTGCGGATTCGGCGACCCCAATAGCCTTCGCCGCGCATTTGTTCGTCGCCTCGGCGTCACACCGGCAGACTACAGGCGCCGGTTTCGGACTGCCACCTAGCTCGCCCCAACACCGCGTACTCACTCAAAGCGGCCCCACGAATCGGATTTCAAATGCTCAAACGGAAGGTGTTTGTAGATGGAGTGGAAACTCCCGTTGGCCTTACCCTGTGGGGGCTATTGCGGAACAGGTCCGATTTGGAACTATCATGCTATGAGCCCTTCGTCCACGAGGGGCGTGTGTCGCGGATTGACATCGCCCGAGAGGCCGATTTCGCTATCCTCTGTGGGAATGCCTCCTCCTCCCTCGAGCTTCTGGGACATCTGCACGAGGGGCCCCGAATCATCGATACCAGTGGAGCATATCTCTCAGGTGGTGACGTAGTGTGCGGTCTCCCCGAGTTCTTCCGGGAAAACTCTGCTCTCATTCGCGAAGCACGCGTTGTAGGGATTCCGAACGCTGTGGCAAGTGCCTCCATTTCGCTGTTGCACCCCCTGTTTGAAGCTGGATACCTGGCCCCCCGCCTGCCGATAAGTATCCATGCGGTGCAAGGATATAGTGCACTGGAGGCTAGCGAGACCAGGTCGCGCGCGGAAACCGCGGCCCGCGCGGAGCGCGCCGTCTTCCGGACTTTGCAGACAACCTCCATTGACCGTGAACTGCGGGAAATCAAGCGATGGACCCGTCCCCCGCAAGCGATACAGCTTGCCACAAGCATAGGAAACTTTGCGCGTGGCACCGCCGTACACATCCCACTGTTCCAATCCAACCTCACGCCGCATCACACGCTGGAGGACGCGTACTCCTTGCTGGAGCGCTGGTACCTTGATTCATGTCACGTCAGGGTGACACGAGGCGCCACCCCAGCCGACGGCATCGCCGTAGGCGAAGTCAGTGACACCAACATCCTGGAACTCTACTGCCTGCCGGGAAGCTCCGAGGAAAGCGGGTTGCTTGCTGCGCGATTGGACAATCTTGGGCGCGGCTCGGCCCGAGCTGCGATTCAGGCCCTGAATATCATGCTCGACAGGAGGGCCGACTTTGCGCTTGACGGCTGCTTGCAACCCGAGTGCAGGTAATAGGTTCTCCATGCTTGGAGCGGGCACTCGGTAGCCCGCTTTTGCATCGGCGGAGAATATCCCGAATGGAAGACCAGGCTGTACGTTTGCTTAGGATGGTTACAAGATGGACTGCGAACTTCGTACCGCGGACGATGCGGGCGCCGGCGGTTTGGCATGGCTTGGCATCTACGCCAACAGAATCGTCGATGCCAGTGACTATCGGCTAATTTCCCAGGCCGTTAGCTTGGTGACCGAGACCATGTATCTCGAAGTACTCCCGCTGGCCTCGGATGGTTGTCTATTTCGCTGGCGATTCGAGGCGGAGTATCGCACTGCCTACATGGAAGCTTTCAGAGCGGTCTTCGCATTCGTAGGCATTCCGCTAGCTATTCGTTAGCGCCCTCAGAGAAGGACTGAAGGCGGCCTCGGGAATGAGCCTGATCCAGGGCACACGCCACCTGTCTCATCAGCGCTGCTGGTGACGCTCGATGGTGAAGTCTCGAGGCATCTCCTGCGGCTGCTCCCATCGAGAGAACCTCTCTCTTTCCCTTTCCCTTTCCCTTTCCCAATCCCGATGCCGGTGTTCCTCGCGCGGAGGAGCGATGACACATGCACTCAACAGAACCACCGAGCTGATACCCACTACAACGGCGCGCTTCACAATTTCTACCTTCATACGAGTTCTTGACGCCGTGGAGGTTATCTCGGTCCGCAAGCGCGATGTGTATGAGTATTTTGTGTCGATGTCATAAACGGAGACAAATTGCGCTGCGCTCGCACTTTGGCGGCTGTCCGCGCTGAACGCTCGAGCGTGACCACGTCGGCAGCACCGGCCAGCCGCGTGCCGTCAGCAAAGAACACGCCGGGCGTGCCCGTCACGTTCAGCTTCCTGCCCAGCCGAAGGTTGTCGGCAATAGGTGTCTTGCAGTTGGCCTTCCCTGCCGGGGCAACTTTCCCAAGCATCSAGTCTCGCCAGGCCTTGGTCCTATCCGCCGCGCACCAGATCTGCCGGGCCTTGAGCTCCGAATCGTCGGATAACACCGGCATAAGGAAGGTGTAGACGGTCACATCGTCAATCTGACGCAAATTCTGCTCAAGCCGGCGGCAGTACGGGCAGTTTGGGTCCGAGAATACGGCCATCTGCCGGCTTCCATTTCCCTTGGTCCACTTCAACGCGTCGGCGAGAGGCAGGTCAGACCATTTGATGCGATTCAAGTCGGCAAGGCGCTCTTCCGTCAGGTTGGCACCGCTCTTTGCATCAACCATCACGCCGTTGATGATGTATCTCGCGGAGCCATCCGTGTACACCAAGCCACCACCAATGCTGACCTCGAACAAGCCGGGAATCGGTGTCTTTGCGACTCCCTTGACTTCGGCACGGCCGTCCAGCATTTTCTTCATTTCCGCGGCAATTCTGTTACTGTCCGGGTCCTCTGGCGCATTGGCTGAGGCAGCGGATGCGGCGCAGGTAACCGCTGCCATGGCGAAGAACAGTCCTGTGCTCATGCACGCCGTCATGAACGCGGACGGTCGCCCTGGTTTCTTTTCGAGCATATCTTTGAAGGTGGCCTTTCAGGCCGCTGTGAGTAATTCGGAATAGGTTGGCCGGCACGCCTGCGAGTCGGACGGGTTGCCCTCGACGACTCTCCAAACGGCCGCAGCTTTCACCAGAAATTCGAAGCGCGAGTCGCGGCGTTCTCTACACCCCGCCTGGGGCCCTACGCCGTCCTGGGGGTATCCAGGCTCGACCGCGCAGCGGAGGAGCTTTGCAGTCCTCCCTCGCTCTTTGCGACCACGGCCGTAGCCAACGCATTCCCAAGGACGTTCGTAACCGTGCGAGCCATGTCGAGGATATGGTCAACGCCAAGCACGAGCAAGATGCCGGCTTCCGGCAGTCCGAACATCGGCAATACGGCCGCGACGACAACGAGGGAGGCCCTGGGAACGCCCGCAATCCCCTTGCTTGTCACGAGCAAGACCAAGAGCATCGTAATCTGCTTCGTCAGGGACAACTCGATGCCATAGACCTGCGCGACAAACAGCGCCGCGAACGAGGTATACATGATGGAGCCATCAAGATTGAACGAGTAACCAAGCGGAAGGACGAAGCTGACAATACGGTCCTTTACGCCGAAGTGCCCGAGATGCTCGACCACCTTCGGGTAAGCCGACTCACTACTTGCCGTAGCAAAGCCCAATAGAAGCGGAGCACGAATCTCGCCAAGCAACCGGAATACATCTCGCCCGAGGAACCAGTAGCCTGCACCGATAAGAATGACCCAGAGTATCGCCAGCGACAGGTACACGCTGCCGAGCAGTTTTCCATAGACGAGGAGCACGCCGACACCCTGGGTAGAGATGACCGCGGAGATGGCGCCAAACACGCCGGCCGGAGCAAAGGCCATCACGTAGTTGGTCAGCTTGAGCATCACGTGCCCGAGTCCGTCGATGGACAGGAGTAGCGGCTTGCCGACGCCATCCTTCATGGTGCCAAGTGCGGCACCGAAGAACACGGAGAAGACCACAATCTGGAGTATCTCATTCGTCGCCATCGATTCAATGACGCTCTTCGGGAACATATGAGCGATGAAGTCTCTCAAGTTCAAAGCATTGGTTTTCAAGTTCGAGGCGGCGTCCGCGGCTGGCAGCGGCAGATCCATGCCAAGCCCCGGCGTCAAGACGTTTGCCATAACGAGGC
>NZ_JBFTND010000374.1:0-3630 GCF_056397305.1 Cupriavidus sp. 05N40 | reverse complement strand
GAAGGAGGTTGAACTCCTTGGTGCGAAGTGGGATGGTCTCCTCACGCCAGACGACTCGGCGGTCGCTCAAGTGAATTTCCAGACCCCCAATCTTCAAGTTCTCGTGTCGAATGGAGGCGGAGTTTTGTTCACTACGTCTCAGCAGGGCCCGAACCCGTGCCAGGAGGACTCTCGGCTCGACGGGCTTGGCTACGAAGTCGTCGGCACCCAACTCCAAACCTACGATCTGGTCGTAAGGGTCTTTACGTGCCGTCAGCATGAGAATCGGAACCGACGAGATTTGCTTTAGGCGACGGCAGACTTCCATTCCGTCCAGCCCAGGTAGCATCAGGTCTAGAACAACCAGGTTTGGCTTCAGTTCCTGATACGCGGCTATGGCCTCGTCCCCGCGATTGCACGTGCTCGTCGCAATGTCGAATTCACTCAGATACTCCGAGATGAGTTTCGCTAGCCTATTGTCATCCTCTACGAGCAGTAGTCTGCGCTTCGTACTGTCCATCCCCACATCCATCGTCTAGGCCTTGGCGCGCGTACCGAGTCTCGCAGCGGCAAGCGCCATATTCACCTATCAAAATCGGCACCACGGCATGCAGTGCCGCAGAAGAGAACATCTGCATCACTTTATGAGAGCCGGCGCGCCGAATTTGCCATTCTGCCTAGCACACCAGCAAGGTGAAAGCTGGCGTGTGCTACCACCAGCATATATGGCTGGATTTGCCATAATTTTGGCTAAGTTTGAGTGCAGACCAATCGAGCTCGAAAGTGATGAAAGGCTCGGCGCGTAGCCCAGGCTCCCGGTGGGATGGTCTTTTGCGACGCCTCGTCCCTCGGCGGGGCGCGGCATACGATGCGCATCGTTGCGCCCACCGTTAAAGTAGCCGTTGAATACACATTATATTTTTCGACAAATTCAAACAAAGTTGTGAAAAAAATCCTGGAAGGAAAGACGTAGAGTTTGAGGCATAGATACGGTTGGGAGGATGTCATGACCATGCTGATGCAGAGTTACGGTACAGGCGAGGCCAACACATGTTGATATCGATTTTTGGAGGGAGAGCATCTCGAAACAAAGGAGGGAAGTATTCAATGGGGGAATATGTGAAGTTCGCGCAATACTGGCAATGAAAACCGTCGCAATTGTCGGCCTCTCCACCATTCCAGACACAGCTAGCTATGAAGTAGCCAGATTTCTGCAGCGCGATGGCTTTCGCATCGTGCCCGTCAATCCCCGTCACGCGGGCCAAAGAGTATTGGGCGAGCTATGCCATTCCAGCCTGACTGATGCAGCGGCAAAGCTGGCGGAGGTGGGCGAACGGATTCAATGGGCTCATATTTGCCGGCAAAGCCGTGATGTCCCGCCGGAGGTCGTAGAGGCAGTTCTTCTTGGGCTTCGTGGGGTGTGGCTCCAGCTTGGCATCGTTAATAGCGAGGCGGTGAAGTGGGCCCGTATGGGGTGGCTGCTTGCAGTGCAGAATCGCTGTCCGAAGATTGAGCTAATGAAGCTGTGGGGAGAATAGCCGCTCCGGTCCTCCGATTGTTGCATCTTCTCAAGAGTCTGGGGAGTCGCGCATTACAAAACCAAGCATCGAAGAACTATGTTCTGACTGTGAAAGATCCCCGCATGCTCCGGGAGCTGACCGCGAGGCGGGCCGTGGTCTGGTTTGGCCTGGCCTGCAAAACCCTTTCTCGCTTATGTACGACGAAGTGCTCGCCTGTGGTTTCTCCGCCAACGTATCGTCTTGCTTACTGCGGAGTTCACGTTCTGTCGACACTATGAGCGTCGGCAGTTGCGGAGAGAAGGCTCGGTTACGGATATCGGCACGCGCTGATGCGTCTGCACGTTACCGATTGCCGACTGGCGGGAGCGGTATCGCTCTCTTTCTCTCTCTCCCTTTGAGGCGGTCGCCCGGCCATCTACGTCTGTTGTTGCTATGAAAATCGCTGTACTTGCTTTCCCGAGTGTCCAGATGCTCGACTTGGTCGGGCCTATCGATGTCTTCAACGAGGCTGCGCGTCAGGCAGGAAATCCAGGCGCGTACCAGTTCGAGATTGTGTCGCCAACGCCCGGCATTCTGACTGCATCGAACGGAATGAAGATTACGCCGGATGCTACGCTTGATACCAGCAGCCCCGATATAGACACGCTTCTGATCGCCGGTAGTCCTTTGGTGAATCTTGCTGAAAAGGACACCGCAATACGAGATTGGCTTAATCGCTACGCCAAGACGGTTCGTCGGATTGGTTCGGTCTGTTCGGGACCGCTTCTCTTGGCGCACACAGGGTTGTTGGATGGAAGACGTGCAACAACACATTGGAACTCAACTGCCAGGCTGGGCCGAATGTTCCCCAAGGTAAAGGTGGAGCCGGACCAGATCTATGTGAAGGATGGAAATATCTACACATCCGCTGGCGTCACGGCAGGGTTGGACCTGGCGCTTGCTATGGTAGAGGAGGACTTTGGGCGAGCGATTGCCCTGAAAGTTGCCCGTGCGTTTGTGATGTTCCTCAAGCGGCCCGGTGGCCAATCCCAGTTTAGTGCGCATCTGGCTGCGCAGACTGCAGAGAAGAGCGTGATTCGGGATGTCCAGAATTGGGTGGTGGAAAATCTGAACAAGCAGCTTTCAGTGGATAATTTGGCCGCCCATGCGGGGATGAGCACGCGAAACTTTGCCCGCATCTTCAAACAGGAGTGCAACGTGACGCCTGCGGATTTCGTTGAGGGAGCGCGACTGGATGCCGCACGCAGGATGCTCGAAGAGACCAGGAATCCGCTAAAACGTGTGGCTGCCCTTACGGGCTTCGGTGACCCTAATAGCCTCAGGCGAGCCTTCCTCAGGCGACTTGGCGTTTCGCCGGCCGAATACAGGCGGCTTCCGCATTGCGGCGTGACCGGGAGGGTCGGGGCATTGGGAGTTGACATCTCCTGATGCCAAAGCAACACAAGCGGTTCACCCTAGCTACCAATGTACAGGTCTATTCTTGCGATTCGCAAAGCCCATGGCAACGTGGCACTAATGAGAGCTCGACACATTGCCTTTGTTAGCCAAGCAGGCTGTCCAATGCCTGGAAGTAGTCGTCCGCTTGTTCAACTACCGGGAAATGTCCAGACCGGCTGAGCTCAACGAACCGGCTACCCGGAATGAGGGAAGCGCAGGCTGCGCCCTCCTGCGGCGGATTGAGCCGGTCGTGCGCTCCTGAGATAACGATGGTCTTTGCACTGATCTTGGGGAGAATTCCCCGGAAGTCGAAGCCGACGAGTGCGCCCCCCGCCGCGGCCATCTCGTCTTCTGATAGAAGAGAGCGCATAAGCCTCTTGATATGAGCATCCTTCTTGATAGGGTCCACATAGGGTCCGAAGGCGAACCCAAGAAGGAACTCTTGCGTTTCCCGATGTGTCAGGTGCTCCACCTCGAGCTTGTGCTCCTCAAGGATGCGGGCGGAAGAGGACGTTGCACCATTGCTCTTGGTCACAATCAGGGCCAACTCCTTGACCCGCTGCGGATATGTGGCGGCGAAGCCTTGGGCGATGTAACTGCCCATGGAAGCTCCCATCACGGTGCAGTGATCGATCCCGAGTGCATCCAGCAGGCACCTGAGGTCTTCGACATGATGTTCGAGACCGAACTTTCC
>NZ_JBFTND010000373.1:0-4335 GCF_056397305.1 Cupriavidus sp. 05N40 | reverse complement strand
GTGGTACGACAGCGAGGGCCGCCGGTTCATTCGCACAGGTGACGTTGGCCGTTTTGATGAGGACGGCTTTCTCGTGCTAATGGACCGACGAAAGGACATGATTATTTCTGGTGGCTTCAACATCTATCCAAGCGACCTGGAGCAGGTGCTTGTGAATCACCCTAATGTTTCYGAGGCGGCAGTTATTGGCGTGCCGTCGGAACGGTGGGGCGAGACTCCTGTCGCCTTTGTCACTCTGCGCGCCGGGGCGCAACAGTTGGGCGAGGGATTGCAGGCTTGGGCCAATGAGCGCATCGGCAAGATGCAGCGCCTGGCGGACCTCGTTATCGTCGATTCATTGCCCCGCAGTCCGATTGGTAAGGTGCTAAAGCGCGAGCTTCGTGCCTCCTACAACGACAACCGTCCTCTCGCCTGATGACAGTGCCGGGCAGGCGACTCGAGCACGCCGAAGGCGGCACTTTGTTTCAGTGATACCGGTAGTGTTGGGGCGGTTCCTGTCCAACCCCGCATGCGCGTAGCGAAAGAAGCCGACACCATTGCATTTCTAAGACTGAACACGTGAACATTATGAAGACTCGTATTACCGAGATGTTTGGCATCCGACATCCAATCATTCAGGGCGGTATGCACTATGTCGGACTCGCCGAGATGGCGTCCGCAGTTTCGAATGCCGGCGGTCTCGGAATCATTACCGCTCTGACACAAAAGACGCCGGAGCTACTGGCACGCGAAATTGCGCGCTGCGCTGCCATGACCGACAAGCCGTTTGGCGTGAATCTGACGTTCCTGCCTACTTTCGCCGCGCCGCCCTATGCAGAATATATCGCCGCGATCCGCGAAGGGGGCGTGCGCATTGTCGAGACCGCCGGTCGCAGCCCGCAAGAATTCATGCCTTTGCTCAAGGCAGCCGGTATCAAGGTTATTCACAAGTGCACTTCTGTGCGGCATGCGCTGAAGGCTGAGCAGATTGGCTGTGACGCGGTTAGCGTCGATGGCTTCGAGTGCGGTGGACATCCAGGGGAAGACGATGTGCCCAACATGATCCTGTTGCCCAGAGCCGCGGATGAACTAAAGATTCCCTTTGTGGCATCAGGCGGCATGGCGGACGCACGCAGTCTTGTCGCGGCGCTAGCGCTTGGCGCCGATGGTATGAATATGGGAACCCGGTTCGTCGCTACAAAGGAAGCGCCAGTACATGAAAACGTCAAGCAGGCCATTGTCAGCGCATCAGAACTTGATACTCGCCTTGTTATGCGCCCGCTGCGCAATACGGAGCGAGTCTTAAGCAACGCGGGCGTCGAGCGGATCCTGGACATCGAGCGGGAAAAGGGGGGGAAACTGCAAATCGATGATATCTACGAACAGGTAGCTGGAGTTTATCCCAGGGTCATGGTCGATGGGGACATGGACGCGGGTGCCTGGAGTTGCGGCATGGTGGCGGGCCTGATTCGAGATGTCCCGACCGTACAGGCCTTGATCGATCGGATTATGGATGAGGCCGAACAGTTGATTGCGCATCGCCTCGCGCGGCTCCTGTCAGATCGTCGCGGTTAGTTAAACGTACATCATCGCGTCTGGACGCCGTTCGCTGTGGGATTAGTCGGTCGCACTTCAATTCCTAGCCAGGGCGTCCGCAGATGCTGTGCCTGCAACCAAATGCTATGTTCTCCGCCATGTCTTCATCATTGAAAAACGTCGAAAGCCTTTATACGAGAGTGCGGCTGATCGCGCGATGAAGTTTCAGGCGAACGCTGGGTGCTACTAATTTTGCGCGAGGTATTACAGGGCGGGAGACACTACAATCAGTTCGAAAGGTCGCTAGGCATCGCGCCGAACATGCTCAGCCGACGGCTGCGCTCCTTAGAGGCCCTAACAAAATGATCCTGCAGGGCTGCTAACTTCAAGCGACCTTTGCTAACCTTTGCGTTGTGTTAAGTCTTGGTGAGCGGTTCGAGTTGCTCGATGGACCGCCCAAGGAAGCGGCGGCTAGACGCGAGAATCTGCTGTCTAGTCCTGTCTGATTCAACCACTCGTGCGAGCAAGATGGCGCCCACGCACTGCGCTAGCAAAGCCCAGGYTGCATCAGAATCATCCAGGCGATTCTTCCAACTGCTCTGCAGCTTTCTTGCACTTTGCTCTACGGAGCTGCGGACTGAGGCGTCGGCCCTCGCAATCTCTGGTCCCAAGGTCGGTAGGGCGCAGCCTGTTTCTGGATGCAGCACATGAGAACTGCTCAAGTAACTGCGGATACGTTTCACAAAATGATCTTCATCTGTCTCTTTGCCCGCAAGCATTTCCGTGCTGTTGGAAAGCTCTTGCTCGATAACAGCAGCAAACAACTCCGCCTTCGAATCGAAATGACTATAGAAAGCGCCGCCGGTGAGCCCAATCGCCTTCATCAAGGCATCGACGCCTGTTGAATCGAATCCGCCCGTCTTGGCTATCGCTCGGCTGCTGTTCAGAATCTTCTCTCGTGTCTCCTGCTTGTGAGTGCTTGAGTACCGCATTCCGTTCACCATGAATGAGTCAATGTGTGRAAATTATAGCATTACGATCGTTTAGGAAAACGACCGCCACGCCGGCAGGCATTGGCATAGCCCAACACCGGCGCGCTGCGGTACTTGTAGGCCTGACCTAGGTCCCTGCGGCGTTCCCTGCCATGAATACCTGTTGACATGCTCCTGTACGTAACCTACGATCGTTTACCAAACGAACGTTAACCTACAGTCGAACCAGCTGGTGGCGTTTCCCCTTCGAGGGGGGTCCACGAGATGACAAGCGAGATAGAATTCGTCATGCAGCCTGGCAGGCACTGTGCGATACAGCCCACGGATTCAACCGGGGTATAACAACTATCAAGGAGACATTGAAATGGAAGCCAAGCGCTGGCATGGATCCTATCCGCCCGAGATGCCAACTGAGATTGAGATCGACGAAGAGGCGACGCTAGGATCAAAGATTGCGCAGGTAGTCAACTTGTTCGCGGACCGTCCATCGCTCACTTGCTTGGAAGAGTCGCTGACCTTTAGAGAACTTGGTCTCCTATCCGAGGCGCTTGCTACCTTCTTCCAACAGTCGGGATTGAAGAAAGGCGACCGGGTAGCCCTGATGCTGCCAAGTTGTCCTGCGTTCATGATCGGCCTGGCAGCCGTATTCCGAGCGGGGATGGTGGCGGTTCCGGTCAATCCTCTATATACGCCACGGGAACTTAAGTACCRGCTACAGGATTC
This sequence comes from Cupriavidus sp. 05N40, assembly GCF_056397305.1. Lineage (NCBI taxonomy): Bacteria > Pseudomonadati > Pseudomonadota > Betaproteobacteria > Burkholderiales > Burkholderiaceae > Cupriavidus > Cupriavidus sp. 05N40. Next base: position 1,105 of record NZ_JBFTND010000373.1, on the reverse strand, counting down.
TGGCGCTACCTGCATTATTGTCGCGGAGCAGTTGCAGCAGTCATTGCAGCAAGTACTGGCCGAAACCAGCATCGCGCAGGTATTAACAGCGACTGTTGTCGGACTGGGGGCGATTGTTGGCGAACTCGCGGCGACTGATGCTGAGCCTGTCCAGCAAGACGAAGCCGACGGCAAAGGGAATGCCAGAGCGTTGGCCGACGCTGCCTCTCTACCACGTCTTTCCACTCGCGACCGCACTGCTGGGACTGTCGCTAGGTGTTGAAAATCGTCTAGTTCCCAATCCCCGCGATGCCGCTACTGTGATTGCCGAAATGAAGCGGCATCCATTTCAGATTTTCATCGGTGTCAATACCTTGTTCAATACCTTGGTCAACGAACCTGAACTTCAATCGGTCGACTTCAGCGAGACTCGGCTGGTTATTGGTGCAGGGGCGTCAATCCATGAAGCCGTCGCGACGCGTTGGCGCGCAATCGGCGCGCCCGCCGTTACTGAAGCGTACGGTCTGACCGAGACTTCACCCAGCGCTACATTCAATCCTCCCGGCCGAAGTGGAACGATCGGCCTCCCTGCACCATCTACTGATGTTCGGATCGTGAACGAGGGTGGGGATGATGTCTCGCTTGGATCCCCAGGTGAGCTTCTTATCAGGGGGCCACAACTCTTCAACGGCTATTGGAACCGGGAGGAGGAAACAAAGAAGGCGTTTTCTACCGACGGTTGGTTCAAAACGGGGGACATCGTGACCATGGACGAGCAGGGCTTCATGAGAATGGTGGACCGCAAGAAGGACATGATTCTCGTCTCAGGCTTCAACGTTTATCCAAATGAGATTGAGTCTGTCATGGCAATGATGCCGAATGTCTTGGAGTCGGCGTGCATTGGCGTTCCAGATGAACGCTCTGGAGAAGTACCACATCTCTTTGTCGTGCCGCGCGGGGACGTGAACCTAACAACGGAGCAGGTGGAAGCACACTGTCGCGCTCATCTGGCGCCCTATAAGGTGCCGCGGCACATTACGCTAGCGGACTCTCTGCCTAAGTCCACGGTTGGAAAAATCCTACGGAGAGAATTGCGCTCTCGCATGGCACCCGATCGGGAAAGTAC
>NZ_JBFTND010000372.1:0-3654 GCF_056397305.1 Cupriavidus sp. 05N40 | reverse complement strand
CTCTGAAGCCTCCAAGCGGATGCCCCGGCGTTGCCGCCGGGGCATCCGCATTCCTCTCAATCAATCCGCGAAATCGGTGGCCTCGGAGGAACCCCTCCACACTTCGAGGTCCTTCGCGACGGCCCTGGCCTTGTCTGCCGCAAGTTCGTTGGCGATCTTGCCCGCAAACAGATGCAGCGGCGGCGATTCGACGCTGGCGGCCTGGATGATCAATCGTGCCAGCTGGTCAGGATCTCCAGCCTGGTGGCCGTGCAGCGTGCCGAGATGCAAGTCGAGCGAAGCCTTGGCCTCCGAGTAGTCGTCGATCTGGCGCTTGGCCACTGCAAGCGCACCGCTCGACAGGAAATCGGTGCGGACCGGACCGGGATAGACCACCGTGGCGCGAATGCCGCTGCCGACAAGCATCGTGTCCACGCGGCTGGAGGGCGACCTTGCCGGCGCCACGATACGGTTGCTGGAAGTATTGACGGTGCCGCTCGATGCACAGGTGCTGGGGCCAGGTATCGTGCGAGAGATCTGCTATCGCGTGCTGACGGGCGAGCAAGGCGGGTCGATGCGTGCGGCGCTGGCGCATCACGGCCGGTTCGGACGCGTGGCGCGGGCACTCAAGCGGATTCACACCGATTACGCGACGCCGCTCAACGTCGCGCGTCTTGCCGAGGAAGCCGGCATGAGCGTGCCGGCGTTTCACGCCAACTTTCGCACGGTGACGCAGACATCCCCGATCCAGTACATCAAGTCCACCCGCCTTCATCAGGCGCGATTGATGATGATCCGCGACGGCGTGACCGCCGCGGCGGCAGCGGGGCGCGTCGGCTACGAAAGCGCGTCCCAGTTCGGCAGGGAGTTCAAGCGCTTGTTTGGCCGGACGCCGGTCGAGGAAGTGCGCGACATGCGCGAGTCGTTCACGCTCTCGCCGGCGGTCCGTTTCGGCACGTAGGCACTCACTAAGCGGCCACATCCACATGGAGCGCGCCCAACGCGGCAAGCTGCGGCCCATCGGCGCGGGTCGCCGCCAGGGGCTATCTCAGGCGATGACCTTCTACTCTGCGACAGGCTGCTCGCGCATGCGACGGGCTTCCTCACGCAGGAACTGCTGGTAATCGTCCAGATCGCCGTCGAAGGGCTCGACGCCGCCCTTGGTGACCAGCCAGAACTCGTCGCATACGGCGCGCAGCAGGGCCCGGTCGTGACTGACCAGCATCACCGTGCCTTCGAATTCGTTGAGCGCCATGCCTAGCGCTTCGCGCGTGGCCAGGTCGAGGTGGTTGGTAGGCTCGTCGAGCAGCAGCAAGTTGGGGCGCTGCCACACGATCATGCACAACACGAGCCGTGCCTTTTCGCCGCCGCTCATCGTGCTAACCGCCTGATGGACCCTGTCGCCACTGAAGTTGAAGGTGCCGAGGAAGGTGCGAAGCGATTGTTCGGTGCCACTCTGGCCGGGGGCGCGCATGTGCGGCGGCGTGTCCTTGGCAAGGCGGATCATGTGTTCCATCGGCGTGTCGAGCGGGCGCAGCACGTCGAGTTCCTGCTGTGCGAAGTAGCCGATGTTCAGGCCTTTGCCTTCGCTGATTTCGCCGGCAATCGGCGCCAGCGCGTGCGCCACCGTCTTCACCAGCGTGGACTTGCCTTGGCCGTTGGCACCGAGAATGCCGATGCGCTGCCCGGCCAGCACGGAACGGTTGATGCCCCGCACRATGACCGTGGGCGGCGTGCCCGGCAGTGCGCCGGCCGGCGCCGGGTAGCCGAAGCTCGCGTCCAGCATCGACAACAGCGGGTTCGGGACGTTGAGCGGTTCCTTGAACTCGAAGTTGAACTCTGCGTCGGCAAGCACCGGTGCGATCTTCTCCATGCGTTCGAGCGCCTTGACCCGGCTCTGCGCCTGCTTCGCCTTCGAGGCCTTGGCCTTGAAACGGTCGATGAATTTCTGCAGGTGGGCGATCTTGTCCGCCTGCTTGGCCACCGCGGCCTGCTGCAACACGAGCTGCTCGGCGCGCATGTCTTCGAACTTGCTGTAGTTGCCGCCATAACGCACGAGCTTGGCGTTGTCGACGTGCACCGTCACCTGCGTCACCGCGTCGAGGAATTCGCGGTCGTGGCTGATCACTACCAGGGTGCCTTGATAGCGCTTGAGCCACGCTTCCAGCCAGACCAGCGCGTCGAGGTCAAGGTGATTGGTCGGCTCGTCGAGCAGCAGCAGGTCGGACGGGCACATGAGCGCGCGCGCCAGCTGCAGTCGCATGCGCCAGCCGCCGGAGAAACTGTTGACCGGGTGGCTGAGCTGCTCGGCACTGAAGCCAAGGCCCAGGATCAGCGCTTGGGCACGTGCGGGGGCGTCGTGTGCACCGGCGTCGTGCAGGGCCATGTAGGCGTGCGCCATGAGCATGCCGTCGTCGCTGGCCTCGGCGGCGGCTACTTCGGCCTGCGCGGCCAGCAGCACGGTGTCACCCTCGACCACGAAGTCGGTCGCGCTCTGCTCGGTCTCCGGCATATCCTGTGCGACCTGCCCCATCTTCCATGCAGCGGGAATCGAGAACTCGCCGCTGTCTTCGTGCAGCGTGCCGTTGAGAAGACCGAAGAAGGACGACTTGCCGGCGCCATTGCGGCCGACAAGACCAATCTTTTCGCCGGGGTTGAAGGTGGCGGACGCGCTGTCGAGTACGACATTGACGCCGCGGCGCAGCGTGACATTACGGACGGAAATCATAGGGAACCACTTCGGAGAAGATCGGCATCATAGCCGACCGGACGTGCAGGCCCGTCTCTTTTCTGGCCGCACGCCTGAAGAGCCGCTTGCGCCTTGCAGCGCCCACCGGCCACAAAGCAAGGCAGGCGCTGGCGCACCGGGCGTTCCGGCTGAAAAGCCGGCGAACATGGCGGTGAATGACGGTTCTTGGGCCGGGAAGCGCCATTGTGCAGGTGGCTTGAGCCATGGGCGGCGAACGCGCCAAGTGCGGAACCGAAGTATTCGAGCGCAAGCAAGGCACCGTAGAACGGGGCCACGGAGATCGCGAGAAACCTGCAGACCGAGCCGGACGTACAGTGGCACGCCTCGTTGCGCAGGGACATTGCTCGATGAGTGACGCCGAGAGCACCCGCCGGCCCGCTGTCATTCTGATCCGCGGCTCCCGCCCTCGACGGCCGTTCGCACGGCTCCGACGTAGATGCGTGAACGCCTTCGAGCCAAAGGCGCTGCGGGATCCCCAGATTCAAACCGGTCCGTTCTGCGGCCTGAAACCCCCATGCTGACAACAACAGTTGTCAGCATGGGACGTTACCAGGCTTTGAAAAGCACTCTGCCACGAAGGGCGCAGCGCAGCTAAACATGCGGGGTAGCGTCAGTATCATGCCGCCGCAATGCGCCAGGTCCGCGGTCCGCTTTCGTGGACGCTATTGCCGCTGGCATCCACGGCGACGACGAGGGGCAGGTTCTCCACATCGAACTCGTAGATGGCTTCCATGCCGAGATCGCCAAACGCAAGGACGCGAGAGGACCGGACCGCCTTGGAGATCAGATAGGCGGCGCCTCCGGTCGCCGCCAGATAGACGCAGCCGTTTTTCACGATCGCGCCGATCGCATCCGGTCCGCGCTCGGCCTTGCCGATCATGCCGATCAAGCCGGTGGACGCAAGCATGCGCTCCGCAAACTTGTCC
>NZ_JBFTND010000371.1:0-3707 GCF_056397305.1 Cupriavidus sp. 05N40 | reverse complement strand
GCTGTGGGAAGTCTTCGTGCGCAGCAAGCAGGGACTCGAGCACAAGCACTGCGGCAGCCTGCACGCCGCCGATGCACAGCAGGCGCTGCACATGGCGCGCGACGTGTACACGCGGCGCCAGGAGGGCGTGTCGATCTGGGTGGTCCCGTCGGTGGCCATCACCGCGAGCGCGCCGGACGAAAAGCCCGAGCTGTTCGACCCGATGGCCGACAAGATCTACCGGCACCCGACGTTCTACCAGCTGCCCGATGAAGTCAACCATATGTAAGGGCCCGGCACCATGACCAGCATGCCGACACTTGCGCCGCCCGCCGCGCCGGCCACCGCCGCCCTGCCCGCCACGCTCCAGTACATCCTGCGCCTGGCCGACAATGCCCTGATCCTCGGCCAGCGCAACGCCGAGTGGTGCGGCCACGGTCCCGCGCTGGAAGAAGACATCGCGCTCGCCAATATCAGCCTGGACCTGATCGGCCAGGCGCGCCTGCTCTACGCGCACGCCGGCGTGCTCGAGGGCCGGCTGGCCGGGCAGGCCGGCCCGGCGCGCCTGGAAGACGACTACGCCTACTGGCGCCCCGAGCGCGATTTCCGCAACTGGACGCTGACGGAGCTGCCGCACACCGGCCCGCTGGCCGGCACTGCCGCGGCAGAGCGCGACTACGCGGTCACCATCGTGCGCAACTTCCTCTACAGCGCGCTGATGGTGGAGCTGTGGACGCGCCTGCAGGCAAGCAGTGATGCCGAGCTCGCGGCCATCGCGGCCAAGTCGGTCAAGGAGGCACGCTACCACCTGCACCATGCCGCCGGCTGGGTCGTGCGCCTGGGCGACGGTACCGGCTTTTCCCATGCGCGCGCGCAGCAGGCGCTGGATCACCTGCTGCCCTATATGAACGAGTGCTTCGCCACCGATGCGGTGGAGCATGAAGCCGCGGCTGCGGGCGTGGGCGTGCCGGCGGCGGATTGCCGCGCCGCCTGGCAGGCCACGGTGGACGAGACCGTGGCGGCGGCGACGCTCGCCCTGCCTGCTGCCGGCGGCTTCGTCCCGACCGGCAAGCAAGGCGTGCACTCGGAACACATGAGCCGCCTGCTGAGCGAACTGCAAAGCCTGGCACGCGCCCACCCTGGCGCGCAGTGGTGAGCACCATGGCCACCGGCACCGGCACCGCCGCGCAAGCGCGCGCCACGCTCGCATGGAATGCGCTGGAAGGCGTGCCCGATCCGGAAATCCCGGTGGTCTCGATCCGCGACCTCGGCATCCTGCGCGATGTGGTGGTCGCCGGCGACGGCAGTATCGAAGTGGTCATCACGCCGACCTACTCCGGCTGCCCCGCCATGTCGCAGATCGCCGAGGATATCGGCCACGCCCTCGATGCCGCGGGCCTGGGCCCCTGGCGCATCCGCACGGTGCTGTCGCCGGCCTGGACCACCGACTGGATCAGCGCCGGGGGCCGCGACAAGCTGCGCGCCTACGGCATCGCGCCGCCGACGCGCTGCCACGATGCGCAGGGCACGCACGCCACGCCGCAGCCGCTGCGCTTCGTGCCGCGCGCGGCGGCGCCGGCCGCCTGGCAGGACCGGGTACCCTGCCCGCGTTGCGGCAGCCTGCATACCGAGCAGCTGGCGCGCTTCGCCTCGACCGCCTGCAAGGCGCTGCACCGCTGCCTGGACTGCCGCGAACCCTTCGACTATTTCAAACCCTATTGATGCGCTGGCGTCGCCGGCCCACGCTGCCATGACCCCTCAGTTCCACCCGCTGCGCGTGGCGCAGGTCCGCACCGAAACCGCCGACACCATCTCCATCGCCTTCGACGTGCCCGCGGCGCTGCGCGACGCCTACCGCTTCACGCAGGGCCAGTTCCTCACGCTGCGCGCGCCGGTGGACGGCAATGACCTGCGCCGCTCGTACTCGATCTGCTGCGGCGTGCAGGACTACGCCGAGCGCGGCGAATTGCGCGTGGCGGTCAAGCGCGTGGAGCATGGCGTGTTCTCGCAGCATCTGCACGACGGCCTCGCACCCGGCCACGTGCTCGACGTGATGACGCCCGACGGCCGCTTCCATGTGCCGCTGGAAAGCGATGCTAGCCGCCACTACGTCGCCTTTGCCGCCGGCAGCGGCATCACGCCGGTGCTGTCGCTGATCCGCACCACGCTGGCCACCGAGGCGAACAGCCGGTTCACGCTGGTGTACGGCAACCGCAGCGTCGACAGCATCATCTTTTCCGAAGCGCTCGAGGACCTGAAGAACCAGTACCTGGCGCGCTTCACGCTCCATCACGTGCTGTCGCGCCAGCCGCAGGAAGTGGACCTGCTGCACGGGCGCCTGGACCGCGCCCGCGTGGGCGCATTCCTCGAATCCCTGCTGCCTGTCGGCGACATCGACGCCGCCTTCGTGTGCGGGCCGGCCTCGATGATCGACGAGGTCGAGGCCGCGCTCAAGGCGGCCGGCCTCGACCCCCACCGCATCCATGCCGAGCGTTTCGGCGTGCCAGTGGCGCAGGCGCCGCGCCCGGCTGCGCGCGCGGACCAAGCCAGCCATGCCGGCACGGCGGAACTGGTGGTGGTGCTCGACGGCAAGCAGCACGCCATGCGCCTGCCGATGGCCAATGCCAATGTGCTTGACACCGCGCTGGCGGCCGGGCTGGACCTGCCCTACGCGTGCAAGGGCGGCGTCTGCTGTACCTGCCGCGCCAAAGTGCTCGAGGGGCAGGTCGAGATGGCGAAAAACTACACGCTCGAACCGTGGGAGATGGAAAAGGGCTTCGTGCTGACCTGCCAGGCCCGCGCCGTCACCGGGCGCGTGGTGGTGAGCTACGACGAACGCTGAGCAGCGCCGGGCTCCGGCGGCGCGCCGCAAGCGGCGCAACCGCGTGATTAAAATGGAAGCAGCCGCGCCACGCATCCATATACAATCACGCCCATGCAATACATCCATGTCGTCAACGGTGACGTAGCGGGCAACACGCTACGGCAAGCCCTCGCCCAGGCCGCCCGGCCCGACCCGGTCGTCGTGCTGCGCGACGACCTTGCCGTCGGCCCGATCGCCGACGTCGACAGCAGCGGCCTCGTCCGCTCCGGCTTCTGGCAGCGCGTGGCGCCGCGCAGCGACATCGACTTCGCCGCCGAGATGCAGCACGCGCTCACCCAGCTGCACGGCCTGCGCAAGGAAGAACTGGAGATCGCGCTCTGGCATGGCCAGAGCGCGTCCGACCAGCTGATGCTGCGCCGGGTGGTGTTCCATCTCTACCAGTCCCCCCAGCGCATCAACGAAGTCGCGATGGACCTGCGCGAACTGGAAATCCCCGCGCGCGGCAACCTGGCCGCCATCGGCATGTATCCCGCGGCGCGCCTTGCGCGGCGCTTTTCCACGATCGCCCCGGTTTCGGTGCTGCGCCTCGGCCGGCTTGGCTACGAGTGGCAGCAGAACGTCAAGGAGAACGCCGACGTGCGCCTGTGGAAGGGCAACACGCTGGTGCCCGCCGCGTACCACACGGTGGATGAGGTGATCCTGGAGCGCGCGCCGCTGGAATGGGCGCCGGCCGCGCAAGTGGTGGGCGCCGTGATGGGGGCCATCGAAGGGCTGCTGGCCAGCGACTGGTTCGTGTTCTGGCGCTGCCGGGAGCTGATCGGCGCCGGCCAGCTGGTGCTGCGCGGCAATGCCGAATCACTGCAGACCTGCGAGCTGCGCATCACTGCAGACCTGCGAGCTGCGC
>NZ_JBFTND010000370.1:0-3736 GCF_056397305.1 Cupriavidus sp. 05N40 | reverse complement strand
GTGGTAGTGATACGGACCAGCGCGTCAGTCGCGCCGATATCCGGCACTGGCTTGTCTTGCAGGACAATCTGTCCGGGCTCGATAAATACCGCTGCCTTCATGTTGATCATCGCGTTCTCCTGTTCAAATTGGGTTTCCCCTAAGTGTCATGCGCCCTGGCGATCTTTCGCTAATCGCGGGGCGCGACGGGGATCGTAACCGTCCGCTGAAGGCCGTGTAGACGCGTAAGGTGAATGTATCCAGAGTAGTCACCATCAGAATTTGGTGGGGACTACTTTGGAGTCTGTGGCAAAACGGGGCGGTCGCCTGCACGGGAGCCGCAATCACCCGATTGAACTCAAACGCAGGCTGGCAGAAGCTGCGTGCGTGCCAGGCGTTGTTTCTGTTTCAAAGCTGATATGACTCCCCGTGTCAATCGAGATTGGTTTGGTTCGGTTTCACAGTTCCATGTTGTTCCTCACCCAATTTCCTGAGGGCGACGTAGCAGTAAGTCTCGACGGTGGATCACGCTGATATCCGCGGGTTGGCTACCGCATTACAGAGGTCCGCCCAATGAGCCTGCCCGCTATCTAGCGCCGCAAGTCGGATGAAATCCATTGCTTAGCTTTTTCGCGGGTTGCTCGTGTGCCGGGCTACGCCGCCTTCAGGAAACTGGTCTCACAGTAGTGACAGATAGATTGATACCGGCGCTGGGTTACGTTGTCTGTGCCTCGTTCGGTACGGCAAGCGACATCGCGAGCTGGCTGATATCCCAGATGAACCCGCTCAGTTCGCGGGCCACCGCGACCACCGCAATGTTCGGGTTCTTGCCACGTGCGGCAAGTCTCCGATAGCGCCGACACAGTCGAACCTGGGCGTCCCAGGACCGATCAACGATGGCCTTGGGGATGCCTTCGTGCCGGCGCTGGATCTCGGGGCTCACACGTGCCGGGTGCCGGTAACTCCAGGCAGCCTCGACGAGCAGCTTTCTGGCGTAGCTGTTGCCAGTCTTGGTGATGCTGCCCTGTCGTCGCTTCTCACCGGACGAGTGTTCGGCGGGCGTCACACCGAGCCAGGCCATTAGTTGGCGTGGATGCGCAAAGCGTGAGAGATCACCCAATTCGGCAAGGATGCCTATCGCTGTGGTGAACTGCACCCCGCGCATGGCCTGCAGGCCCCGTACGGCCGGGTAGAAGCGCCAGTTGGCCACCGCCTCGCGCAGGGCCGCTTCGAGACGGCTGCATTGCGCGAGCCGGTCCTCGATAGCACGTCGATATTCGTCAAAGGCAAGTTGCTGCCAGTCGCTATCGAACGCAAATGCGCTTATCCAGCGCCGGTGTGCTGGCCCCCAGTCAGCTCTGCCGGTGTAGCGGACACCGTGCGAAAGCAGAAAGGCCTTCAGCCGTTGGCGGGCGCGCTTCAGATCGTCCTTGGCGCTGACCCAGGCACGTGACAGATCCCGGAATGCTTCGTCTTCGACGCTGGGCACGTACACGGCCGAGAGGTCACCGGCGCGCAGCGATCGCACGAGCTTGACCGCATCGCGCCGATCGGTCTTGACGCGCTCGCCGGGCTTCTTCGGGATCAGCGACGGCGCGCACACCATGCACTCGAATCCCTTCCCTGCAAGCTGCCGATAAAGGCCATAGCCGCAAGGGGCCTGCCTCGTAGACGATGCGGATCCGGCGCGATTTAGACTGCAGGCGCTTGCACAGGCGATCGATATCGGCCTTCGACGTACCGATCTTGCCAAGCAGTTCGACCTCGGCCATGCCGAGTGCATAAGCAACGGTGATCGAATCCTTATGGACGTCTAAACCGACATACAAAGTGCTATCGTGTTCCATGCTGGCCTCCGCGCTGGAAATCGCCGGGTGTGGCACTGTCCACACCATGCGGCTCTGGCAGTCATGCTAACCCGCGTTTGATTCCTCACGGCGGGCCAGCCTTTGCCTCCTGGGGAGTCATACTGACTAGCGCTGGAACACGGCCTGAACGTGAACATGCTCTTTCGCTGGCGTCGCATGTATAGAGCAGGCGATTTGGGCCCGCCTGAGGTTGCGAACGACCCACTGCTGTTGCCCGTCATCGTTGAGGCACCCGCAGTCGAAGGATCGGTCGACGTGCCTCCTGTAGGAAACCAGTGCGATCAGCCGGAAGCAACGCCCACCGGGGTCATACGGTTGCAACTGGCCAAGGGGCAAGTGAGCATTGAAGGCCGGGTCGATCCGGAAGTCCTGCGCACGGTGGTGCAATGCCTGAGCCAATGATGGGGCCGCCGGCGAACACCCGAATCTGGGTTGCCGCAGGTTTTACGGACATGCGATGCGGCTTTGATGGCCTGGCGGCCAAGGTGCAGACAGTACTTCAGAAGGACCCCTTCTCGGGCCACGTGTTCATCTTCAGAGGCAAACGTGGCGATCTGCTCAAGTGCCTGTATTGGCGCGATGGCGGACTGTGCCTGTTTGCCAAACGGCTGGAACGGGGGCGCTTCGCATGGCCGCGCGCCGAAGGTGGGGTAGTAGCTTTGACGAGCGCGCAACTTGGCCTACTGCTGGAGGGATTCGATTGGCGGCAGCCCATCGATTCCGCCCGTCCTTGCAGTGCTTTGTAAACGTCTGTGACAACGCACGTGAGAGGAGATGTGGGCGCGTAAACTGCCTGCATGAACTCCAGCGACGCTTCGCTTCCGGAAGACATCGACGCCTTGAAGGCGCTCCTGCTCGCGCGCGAAGCGGCGCTGCGCGAGCGTGACAGCGACCTGGAAGATCTGCGCGACACCGTCGCGACGCTTCAGAAGACTCTCTCGGACCGAGCGCTGGAAATCGAGAGCCTGAAGCTGTGGATCGCCAAGCTCCAGCGAATGCAGTTCGGGCGCAAGTCCGAGAAGATCGATCGCCAGATCGAGCAACTGGAATTGCGCCTTGAGGATCTGCAGGCCGACGAAGGCGCGACGGCTCTCGAGACGCGCAAGCAGCGCCCCAATGACGCGGGCAAGCCTACTGGACGCAAACCGCTCCCTGATCATCTACCGCCCGAAGATATCGTCCATCAGCCCGATGATGAGTGCTGCCCGCAGTGCGGTGGAGCACTCGGCGATCTCGGCGAGCAAATCGCCGAGCAGCTCGAGTACGTGCCTGGGCATTGGCAAGTGATTCGTCATCGTCGGCCGACGAAGGCCTGCGCTTGCTGTGACTGCATCGTGCAGGCTGCCGCACCCAGCCGACCCATTGATCGCGGTATGCCGGGTCCAGGCCTGCTCGCCCATGTCCTGGTTAGTAAGTTCTGCGACCATCTCCCCCTGTACCGTCAGTCAGCGATATACGCGCGGGACGGTGTCGAATTGAGCCGATCGACTCTGGCCGGTTGGGTCGGCCAGGCCAGTGCACTACTGCGCCCAGTTTCCGTTCCTGCAATTCAGCCTCGGCATCATTGGCATAGGACTGCTCGCATTGCCCGTCCGCTGGCGACACTACTCCTCACCATCAGCCGCGCTGCTGACGACACGCCCACTATTGACCGCTACCGTACAGACATACTACGTCGCGTGTGAAAATATGCTTTGTATACACGAAAGGCTACCCGGTCGATATCGTGGGGCGTGTGTTTTCTGCCAGGGGAATACTGGCGCAACGATCAAGTCCCTTTCCGTAGCGGAAAGAGAAATAATCCAGCGCGTTTCCTGGTTGGCCGCGATCGACGCATCGCCTGGCGTCCAAGTGCGCGCAGAACTAAAGGAGAGCATCATGAACAACAT
>NZ_JBFTND010000369.1:0-3785 GCF_056397305.1 Cupriavidus sp. 05N40 | reverse complement strand
ATGCTGCGTTCTCCTGCGAGGCGACGGGAAGGGCGGTAACCAGTTCGGCGGTGGTCAGGATTTCGTGGGCAAAGGTCGGGCCGTTCAGATGATGCGCGGCATGCATCATTTCCTTGCTGAAAGCAGCCGTGGCATCGCGCACGAGCGTGACGTGATAGCCAAGCTCCATGGCGAAGCGTGCCGTCGACTCGATGCAGGTGTTGGCCAGCAGGCCCACGACGATCACATGCGTGATGCCGTGCTGCTTGAGCTGGAAGTCGAGGTCGGTATTGGCGAACCCGCTCTGGCCCCAGTGTTCCTGGATGACGATGTCACCATCCTGCGGCACGAAGTCCGGATGCCATTCGCCGCCCCACGTGCCCTTGGCGAAAGTGTGGCGCTGCTGGACCAGGCGCTGCGTGGGATTCGGGTGGTCCCAGTTGTCGTAATCGCCTGGCTGCCAGCGCCGATGCGGTACGTAGAACACCTGGATGCCGGCGTCGCGCGCTGTCGCCACGGATGCGCGCAGGTTGTCGAGCAGGCGAACGTCGTCTGCCACGTTCCTGAGCATCGGGAACAGCTTGCCGCCGTCGGATAGGAAATCGTTATACGGATCCACCAGCAGCAGGCCGGTGCGCTCCGCGGGATACACGGGATTAGCCATTTCAGTACTCCATTCAGAAAGCATGTGCGACCGGGGTCGCATTTCGCAGTGGCGCCGGACTGCTTTGTTCGGGATGGGCGACGTCTCGCGCATCGGTACGTCCCAGTATAACTATGAAAATCATAGTGTCAAGAAACACAAGGCTTGCAGCCCGATCAGGGAGCAGATAGCAAGTCCAGGAACTGTGTTACTATGAAATCAATAGTTAGTGTTGGAGGGTGGTCGTGGCACATGCAACGCAGGAGAGGGCGGATACGGTATGCCCGGTGGCGCGCTCGGTAGATGTCGCGGGCGACCGGTGGACGATCCTTGTACTGCGGGAGCTGTACATGGGCGCCACGCGGTTCGAGGAAATTCAGATCCAGACCGGCGCTACGCCACAGATGCTGACTTCGCGGCTCAAGGCGCTTGAAGCGGATGGCATGGTCGAACGCCAGCCGTACAGCGAAAAGCCGTTGCGCCACGAATACCGCCTGACGGACAAGGGGTGGGCGTTCTACCCGGTGATCTACGCGCTACGGGCGTGGGGCGAAACGTGGTGCAAGGACAAGGATGAGGAAGTGGCGATGCATTTCGTGCATCGCGCATGCGGCCACGATGTCGGCCTGGCCAGCGTATGTCCGCACTGCGGCATCCCCGTGGAGCGCAAGGATCTCGTGGCTTCGACCGGCCGTCATTTCGCGGCGGAACGCGAAGCCCGGCGCGTTGCCTTCAAGTTGAAGTAATCGCGCCAGCGCCCGGCGCTGTCGAAGCGTCCTTGACGCTCTAGCGGCCCCGGCCCCGGCGGCGGCGGCTGCGGGCATGCGCGGCGACACGAGCCTGCAAGCATTGGCAATCCGGGCTACTCTCTGCGCTTCCAGCCTTCATATCGGACGGGTCGCGCAGCATGTCCGCCGCCCGCCAGGAAAACCATGAAACAACCGCTCAGAATCGATTTTGTCTCGGATATCGCATGCCCATGGTGCGCTATCGGCCTGTCCTCGCTCCAGCTTGCGCTATCGCGCCTCGGCGACGCCGTCGACGCCGAGATTGTCATGCATCCCTTCGAACTGAATCCGCAGATGGGGCCGGACGGTGAGGACATCGTCGACTATCTCGGCAAGAAGTATGGGCGCACGCAGGCCCAGATCGCCGAGACCCAGGCCACGATCCGCGAGCGTGGCGCCAGCGTCGGCTTTGCCTTTGGCCCGCGTACGCGGGTCTACAACACCTTCGATGCGCACCGCCTGCTGCATTGGGCCGGCATGGAGGGCAGGCAGTTGCCGCTCAAGCTGGCACTGCTGCAGGCTTACCATGGCGAGGGAAAGGATCCAAGCAGCCACGATGTCCTGGTCGAAGCGGCGGAATCGGCAGGACTCGACGCCGCGCAGGCGCGCCACATATTGCAGAGCGGTGACTATGCCGATGAGATTCGGGCCGAAGAACGGGAATACCAGGCAATGGGTATCCAGTCGGTGCCCTCGGTCATTTTCAACAACCGCTACCTGGTGACCGGCGGACAACCCGTGGAAGCCTTCGAGCAAGCCATCCAGCGGATCCTGGCCGAGGCGTAGCCGCGAGATCTCCGCGCCGCAACGGCGGCTCGCCACACCAGGGCTGCCCGCGGGCGGGATGCTGACCGGAATGCGCCGGCCCGATCGGCCCGGTCTTCTGTCTGCTCCGCCGCCTCAAGTGCATTGTCTGCTTCGATGCCGGGATAGCGCATGGCGCTCTGCGCCCGCCTCTATCTACGCCCCCGCACGCGGTGCCACGCCGGCGCCCTCGATGCCGTGGCGTCGCAGCGCATCGGCGACGAAGCCCGAAGCCTTCATGTCTTCGATGAAGCTGCCGAGCCAGGCCCGCGCGGCGCCGCGCCCCTTCGGTACACCCATGGCCTGCTCGATCACCATGAAGCGGCCGGGCAGCAAGCGCACGCCACCAACGCGCCGGGCATCCGCCTCAAGCTGCTGTTTCACGCCGGCGGCAACGTCCAGGCGCTGGGCAAGGAACATGTCGGTGACTGCCGGCGAGGTCGGCGCGCGCACCAGCGTGGCCGCCTTCAGTTCGCGCGTGAGGAACAGATCGTAGGCACTACCGCGGCCCACCACTACCCGGGTTCCCGCGTGGTCCACCTCGTCGTTGCGCTGCAGGGCCGAATCGTTGCGCACAAGGTAGGCGCCTTCGATGATCACGTATGGCGCCGTGTATTCGATATCCGCCGCGCGGACCGGGTCGATCGCAACGAACGCGAGGTCCACTTGCCGGGCCTTGACGGCGTCAACCACGCTGCCTGCCGAAGCAAACGGCACCAGCTCGAGCGCCAGGCCGAGGCGGCGCGCTGCTTCACGCGCGAGATCTACCGATACACCCTGGAGCTCGCCGTTCGCGGCGCGGCTCGCGAGGATCGGATTGCCGAGGTTGATGGCCGCGCGCATTGTTCCGCTGCCGCCCAGTTCGGCGATCGCGCCCGTGCGCGAATCGGCGCCCGCCGGGGCCTGGGAGGCGGCGCACCCGGCCAGGGCCATTGCGGCGGCGGCCGGGCCGAGCCTGCAGATCGAACGTCGGATGCGGTTCATCGGAAGCCCGCCTGCTGGCGAGGTTCGGGAACGACCGGGTTTGTCGTGGCGCAAGCGCCGAAGGCCAGGGGAAATCCGGCCAGCGCCCCGCGAGCGAGGAGTGGAAGGCGGCGTCTGATCATGTTCGTCCCTTGCGTGAGCTTTGGCGACATCTCAATCATGCCACCCCGATGCGCCGCGGCAATCTTATTGCCCCTCGACCGAAAATGGCGGCAGCTGGTAGCTCCAYGTCTCGCTCAGCGTCCTGGCGCCAGACACCAGCGCGGCGCGCATCTCCACCGCCTTCTTCGGATCCCTGACCTTGATGCGCAGATTCAGCCGCCAGCCTTTGATGACGGGGTTTGGCTCCAGGACATTGGCCAGCAGCTCGGCGTTGTCGCCAACGCTGACTTGTGCGGCGACCTGCGTGCCGGAGGGAAGGTTTGCGAGGACGGGGCCTTCGAAATCGACGACCAGGCCGGTGCTGCCATCGAGATGGCGGATCAGGTTGGCCTGCGTGATTTCTCCTGCCGAGCGCAGTGTCTGCTTGACCCAGGCCAGATCCTTGTCGAACAGGGCGCGCTCGTTCATGGTCCAGTGCATCGTGT
>NZ_JBFTND010000368.1:0-3787 GCF_056397305.1 Cupriavidus sp. 05N40 | reverse complement strand
ACAAGGTCCAGTCCTGCGGCCGGATGCCGCGCTGGTCGCCCACCACCAGCGCCGCCAGCACGGGCGCAAAGCGGGCGTCGTCGGGCAGGCTGCCGAGCACGTGGTCGCGCACGCGGGCGCGCCAGCGCGCGATCCGCCATTCGAGGCGTTCGCCGACGGCCTCGCGCACGGGCCCGCGCTCGGCGCGGACGTAGCCTGTCGCCCCGAACCCGCCCGCCAGCAGCCAGAATTCGTAGTCGAAGCCGTGCGGATTGGCCAGGCCATGTGGCCGCGTCAGGCGCAGCGCGAAGACCCGCCGCTGGCCGGGCAGCAGGTCGTCCGGCGCATCCTCCCAGCCCAGCACGACGCGCGGCGGCAGCTGCGGCGCGCGCGCCGTCCCCGCAGCCGGCTCGTCAGGTGCGAATTCGAAGCGCTGGCCACGTGCCGCCTGCGCGGGCAGGCCCGCAACCACGCCGCCGACAACCAGGTTGACGCCCTGGAGCTCCGGCGCGAGCCGCTCTTGCAGGCGCGCGTCCGCGCGCCACGCCGACCAGCCGAAGCCGGCCAGCACCGCAACAGGAAGAAGGGCCAGGCGTGACCAGGCCGGATGCCGGTTGCGCAGGAGGATGGCCATGAGCAGCGCCGCCGTGCCCGCCATCGACAGCACGCAGGCGGCCGCGCGGCCCGGCAGCGCGCCTTGCTGTTGCAGCCACCAGCTCCCCGCCACGAAGGCGAGCAGGACCAGGCGCATGCCAGTCTCCGCAGAGATTCACAAGCGCCCGTTTATACGGTCAATGCACGGTGAGGAGCGTGTCAGGAGGAAACCGGAAGGTTGCCGTTTGTGTCGCCAGCCGAGGCCAAAGACGATGCCTCCGGGAACATGACGGCCTCGAACGCCGCCAGGCGCGGCAGCGCCGCCACCGAGTTGCGCCACATTGCCCGCGCCAGCGGCGCGGCGTCGATGCCGCGCAATTCGCCCAGCACCCGGGCCACCCCGACCACCTCGGCAGGCGTGTTGCGCGCCTTGTACTGCTCGCCGAACTGGTCGTCGGAGAGCCAGGCCGGCGCGATGTCGGGCGCGTCAGTCTCCAGCACGATGGCATCGAGCGGCAGCTCCTGCGCCAGGCGCCGGATCTGCTTCGCGCGGCTGAAGGTCAGATTGCCGCCGAAGCCCAGTTTCAGGCCCTGGTCGACAAAACCCTGCGCCTGCTGCGCGCTGCCGTTGAAGGCGTGGGCGATGCCCTGGCGCACGCCGGCGCGACGCAACTGGGCAGCGACCTGGTCCTGCGACTTGCGCACGTGCAGCAGCACCGGCAGCTCGAACTCGCGGGCGATCCTGAGCTGCTCGGCATAGATCCACGTCTGGTGCGCGGCATCGAGCCCCGGCACGAAGAAATCGAGGCCGATCTCGCCGATGCCGACAAAGCGCGGATCGCCGAGCGAGGCCTCCACTTCGCGGCGCAGGGCGTCGAGGTCGGCCTGCCCGGTGCCCGGCGTGTACAAGGGATGGATGCCCAGCGCATAGACGCAGCTGGCATGGCGCCGCGCCAGCGCGCGCACCGCGGCGAAGTTCGACACGGCCACCGCCGGCAGCACGATGCCGCTGACGCCGGCCGCGGCCGCGGCTTCGGTCACGGCCTCGCGGTCGGTGTCGAACTCACTCGCATCGAGATGGCAATGGGTATCGATCCACATGGCGGCTGCGGCGGCGCGGTGAACGGCTCAGCGTTCGCGGTGGAGATGCCCGTCGCGCAGGCGCAGCACGCGGTCGCAGCGGCTGGCGAGGTCGAGGTCATGGGTCACGATCACGAAGCTGGTGCCGAGCGTGCGCGACAGCTCCAGCATCAGGTCGTAGACGCCGCCCGCGGTGTGGTCGTCGAGGTTGCCGGTCGGTTCGTCGGCCAGCACGCAGGCCGGGCTACCCACCAGCGCGCGCGCGATCGCCACGCGCTGACGCTCGCCGCCGGAGAGCTCGCCGGGGCGGTGCTGCGCGCGGTCGCCCAGGCCCACGCGCTCCAGCACGCCCTGCGCGGCCGCGCGCGCCTCGCGTTGCCTGAGACCGCGGATGCGCATCGGCATGGCCACGTTGTCCAGCGCGGTGAATTCGGGCAGCAGGTGGTGGAACTGGTAGATAAAGCCCAGGTCGCGGTTGCGCGCGATATTGCGCTCGCTTTCGCGCAGCGAGGTGAAAGGCTTGCCCTTCAGGGCCACCCTGCCGCTGTCCGGGTTGTCGAGCCCGCCCAGCACATGCAGCAGCGTGCTCTTGCCTGAACCGGATGCGCCGACGATGGCGACCTTCTCGCCGGCGTCGACGTGCACGTCCACGCCCCTGAGCACGGTCACGTCCAGCCCGCCCTGACGGAAGCGCTTGGTCAGGCCTTCGCCCTGCAGCACCGGGGTGCCGGTGGCGGCAGCGACGGGACTGGAGGCGGCATCGCCTTGCGGCGCGTTGCGCAGCATGGTCTCACTCATAGCGCAGCGCCTCCGCCGGGTTGACGCGGGCAGCGCGCCAGCTGGGGTAGAGCGTGGCCAGCGTGGCCAGCACGAAGGAGAGGATGCCGATGGTGGCGATGTCGTTCACGCGGGGGTCCGAAGGCAGTTCGCTGATGAAGTAGATGTCGCGCGGCAGGAACTGCACGTGCAGCAGCCGCTCGATGAAGGGCACGATCACATCGATATTGCAGGCGATCAGGGCACCGCCCGCCACGCCCGCCAGGGTGCCGATGAAGCCGATGGCGACGCCCTGCACGATGAAGATCTTGGTGATCGAACTCGGCTGCGCGCCCATGGTGCGCAGGATGGCGATGTCGGCCTGCTTGTCGGTCACCGTCATCACCAGCGTGGACACCAGGTTGAAGGCCGCCACCGCGATGATCAGCGTCAGGATGATGAACATCATGCGCTTCTCGGTCTGTACCGCGGCGAACCAGTTGCGGTTCTGCTTGGACCAGTCGCGCAGGTAGAGCTCGCCGGAGAGCGTGCCGGCCAGCGCGTCGGCTACCTGCGGCGCGCGCTGCATGTCGGTCAGCTTGAGGCGCACGCCGGTCGGCCCGGTCAGGCGGAACATGGTCTCGGCGTCGTGCAGGTTGATCAGCGCCAGCGCGTTGTCGAACTCGAAATGTCCCGACGAGAAGATGCCGGTCACGGTGAACTGCTTGAGCCGCGGCAGCACGCCGGCCGGCGTGATGGTGCCCTGCGGCACCACCAGCGTCACCTTGTCGCCGACCTGCACGCCCATGGCGTTGGCCAGTTCGTTGCCCAGCGCGATGCCGAATTCGCCGGGCAGCAGGCCATCCATGCTGCCGGCACGGAACTGCTTGCCGATGTCGGAAACCCTGGGCTCCTCGCCCGGCTCGACGCCGCGCAGCAGCACGCCGCGCACCGCGTCCTCGCGGGTCAGCATGGCCTGCGCCGCCACATAGGGCGCCGCGCCGATCACTTCCTTGTTCTGCATGGCCTCGGCGGCGGTCTTCTGCCAGTCCGGTAGCGCGCCGGGGCCGACCACCTCGATATGCGAGAGTACCGACAGCATGCGGTCGCGCACTTCTTTCTGGAAGCCGTTCATGACCGACAACACCACGATCAGCGCCGCCACGCCAAGGGCGATGCCTAGCATGGAGATCATCGAGATGAAGGAAATGAAGGTGTTGCGGCTGGCGCGCTTGCTTGCGCGGGTATATCGCCAGCCGATCTGCCATTCGTACGGAAAGTTCAAGAAGGATCCCTGTCGTTGAGGAGGAACGCCGGCGCCACATTGCCGGCAACATCTGCCATTGTCTGCCACAGCCTGTCCGGACGATATTTCAGC
>NZ_JBFTND010000367.1:0-3791 GCF_056397305.1 Cupriavidus sp. 05N40 | reverse complement strand
CGGCTACATTGCCCAGGATTTCTATCTGCGATACCCGGAGCGGGTGGCCACGCTGACACTTGCGGCGACGAGCGCGGGCGCGAACCTGCTGACCTCCGAGGCAAGGGAGGAATTCCTTGCGAAGCGTCTCAGACCACTCGAAGAAGGTGTCTCGATCGCGGAGATTGCCAAGGGACTCGTTGACATCCTGGCGGGAGGACGCGCCGACGAAGCGATCCGCCTCAGGTTGCGCCGCTCCCTGGAAGCGCTGCGGCCGGACTCTTACAAGCAAGCGCTGCAA
This sequence comes from Cupriavidus sp. 05N40, assembly GCF_056397305.1. Lineage (NCBI taxonomy): Bacteria > Pseudomonadati > Pseudomonadota > Betaproteobacteria > Burkholderiales > Burkholderiaceae > Cupriavidus > Cupriavidus sp. 05N40. The sequence continues at coordinate 3,511 of NZ_JBFTND010000367.1, read as the reverse complement.
GCTCTCGTCACCACTGATTTCCGCGAAGCACTGGGGCGGATTACGGTTCCCACGCTGGTCATTGTCGGCGACGAGGATCGCGTGTTGCCGGAAGCGGAGAGTCACCTGCTTGCCGCCAGCATCCCACGGAGCCGGCTGGTTGTCATCAAGGGGGCGGGTCACCTTTGCAATATTGAAGCGCCAGCGGAGTTCGACTCGGCATTGTCCGCGTTCCTAATGACGAACGCCGATGCCGGTGCTTCGATTCTACATAGGGAGGTGGAGTAATGCTCCAGAAACACCTGGAATCCATTAGCAGCACGGTAACAGGGGCGCGCGGCGTGGCGATCGACTTCCGTGAGGTGGGRCATCGTTTCAAGGCGTCTGACGGCACGGTCGTACAAGCGCTGAAGAACATCAACTTCAGCATTCGCCGTAACGAGTTTGTCGTCGTAGTTGGCCCTAGCGGCTGTGGAAAGTCCACGCTGCTGCGCCTCATCTCCGGCTTGATCAAGCCGGATACCGGCTCCGTTCATATCTTTGGCGACGAGGTCGCTGGTCCGCGTGACGACATCGGCTTTGTATTCCAGAAGCCCACGCTATTGCCCTGGATGAACGTGATGTCAAACCTCACGTTCCCGATAACCCATCAGGGCCGTCGCCTGACGCCGGGCGACATCGCCAGAGCCGAAGAGCTGCTCGAACTGGTTGGCCTGAAGGACTTCCGGAAGAAGTACCCGGATGAGCTATCAGGCGGCATGCAGCAGCGCGTGAGCATCGCGCGTGCGCTCCTGGCGGATCCGGAGATCTTGCTGCTTGACGAGCCATTCTCGGCGCTCGACGCGCTCACCCGGGACGAACTGAGCTTCGAGTTGATGCGGCTCTGGAGCGCACGGCAGAGCACGGCGGTCTTTATTACGCACTCCATTACCGAGGCGGTGCTGATGGCTGACCGGATCCTTGTGCTGGCGCCGAGGCCAGGCCGTATCCGCGAGATTGTGCCGGTGGAACTCTCCCGTCCTCGCACGCTGGCAACAATGCGCGAGCCGCTCTTCCATGATCTCTCCGACAACCTTCGCGAAGAACTCCTGAGCAGCCATGAACACAATTGAAGCCGGTAAGCGCCCGCTGTCGGCGCGAGAGAAGACGCCGTGGATGGCCCCGCGGGCGACGCTGCCATTCATCACCTTCTTGGTCATACTTTGTGTGTGGGAGGCTGCCAGTCGCTGGCTGGGGCTGCCTGAATATTTGCTGCCGTCGCCTGGCGCCATTGTCCGGGCTGGTGTTGCCGTCGGCCCCTGGCAGTGGTGGGACCACATCCAGGCGACCCTGCGCGTGATCGTGCTGGGGTTTCTGCTGGCCTTTGCGGTCAGCCTTCCGCTTGCTGCGTCGCTTCATCGATTCCGGGTGTTTCGCACTAGCGTGTATCCGCTCTTGATTGTGGTGCAGTCCACGCCCATTGTCGCGGTCGCCCCAATCCTCATTGTCACGCTCGGCGCCACCGATCTGGCGAGGGTTGTGATCACCGCCTTGATTACGTTCTTTCCACTGGTTGTCGGTATTGCCACCGGACTAGCACAGACGCCGCCCGAGTTGATCGAGCTCAGCCGGGCTCTAAAGGCTTCGCTGCGCAACGAGTATCTGCAGATCCGGCTTCCGTTCGCTTTGCCTCATGTCTTCTCGGCCGTCCGGGTGGCCATCACGCTTGCGGTCATTGGCGCCGTGATCGCTGAGTTTGTCGCTTCGGAAAAAGGGGTGGGTTACTTCATTCGGTTCGCGACCTCCTATTTCAAGATTTCCCAAGCGTTTTCAGCACTAGGCGTGCTGGTACTGATGAGTCTGGGACTGTTCCACCTGGTGACGCTGGTGCAACGGATCTGTTACCCGCGCAGCCTGCCCAAGTCGGGCGGTGAATGAGCGCGAAGAAGGAAGGTGTGACATGGGCGAAGTCATGGATCTCGTAGTCAAGCGGATGGCGGACGAAGCGGATGGGATCCGTTCGTTTGAGTTCGTGCGGGCCGATGGCGGTGTGCTTCCGCCATTCACGGCAGGTGCGCATATCGACGTGCACGTTCCCGGGGGGCCGGTCAGGCAGTACTCCCTTCTGAACGATGAACGGGAACGTGACCGATATGTGATAGCTGTATTGCGCGAGCAGGGAGGGCGCGGCGGCTCAAGGCGCATGCATGAGATCGTTCGTACCGGGACGCAGGTCAAGGTTGGGTGCCCACGCAACGCATTTGCCCTGGACGCGGGTTCTGCGCCGGCGGTGCTGATCGGTGGGGGCATCGGCGTGACGCCGTTGCTGGCAATGGCTAAACGGATGCATGCGAGTGGTCGCCCCTTCGTCCTGCATTTCGCAACACGATCGGTGGCGCGGACGCCGTTCCGTCGCGAACTGCAAGAGGCGCCATTCGCATCCATGGTCGTATTTCATCATGACGACGGCTCTGTGGCCCAGCGCTTTGATGCGCGACGTGCCATGGCAGATCTTGTGCCGGGAACGCATGTCTATCTTTGCGGCCCTGGAGGATTCATGGATGCTGTGGCCGCCGCCGTACGTGAGCGGGCGGACATTCACCTACACACCGAATACTTCGCGGCATCGCCGACGCTCACGCAAAGCGGTGGCGCCTTCGAGCTCGTCCTGGTCCGCTCCGGCATCAAAGCGATGGTGCCGGAGGGAACCAGTGTCGTGGAGGTCCTTCAGCAACACGGCATTCAGCCGGAGTTGAACTGCGAGCAGGGCATTTGTGGCACTTGCCTGACGAAAGTGCTGTGTGGCGACATCGATCACCGAGACCACTACTTGTCGCCAGGCGAGCGGGCGCGCGGTGATTGCATGCTGGTGTGCGTATCCCGCGGAAAACCGGATTCCACTCTGACAATCGACCTCTAAGGAGAAGAAAGAATGTTCCTCCCCATCAAGAACACAACACCCAACAGCCCGCGACCGGCCGATAGCGGCTTCACGGAGTCGGACTGGGCGATCCTTGCGTCATTCTGGCATCCGGTGGCCCTGTCAACGGAAGTTTCCGACGGCCCGGTTGGGGTGGAACTGCTCGACATCCCGGTGGTGCTCTACCGATCATGCGACGGCGTCAAGGCCGCGCGGGATTCATGCCCGCATCGGAGCGCAAAACTGAGCCTCGGGTCGGTCAAGGATGGCAATCTGGTGTGCGGATTTCATGGATTTGAGTACGACGCCGCCGGGACATGCGTGCGGATTCCCGCGCTGGCGCCGAACTTGCCGATACCGAAGAAGCTATGCCTCCAGAGCTATCTCTGCAAGGAGCGCTATGGCTTTGTCTGGGTGTGCTTGAGCAACGAGCCTCGTGCGGACCTTCCCGAGTGGCCCCAGGTGGAGAATGGTTCCGGGACGGTGGCAATTGTGCCGCCCAGTGTATGGGATACGTCCGCTGCCCGCCATATCGAGAACTTCAGCGATCTTTGTCATGTGCCGTGGGTGCACACCTCGACGTTTGGCGGCCCCGAGGTTGTGATCCCTCCCTACGAAGTCTCCGTGTCCGGC
>NZ_JBFTND010000366.1:0-3814 GCF_056397305.1 Cupriavidus sp. 05N40 | reverse complement strand
ATCCACAGGGGAGAGCACGCGCACCTGTATCTGATCCAGGCTGAGGTCCACCGTCTTCCTGGTAGTCCTCGTGCATCAGCGCGAATGCCATCGCCAGAACACAAAAAACTACCGCATTGCCACTTAGTCAGTCCTCGCTTTGGCGCGGTCTTCAGGTCGAGGCCCATTGCTCGAATGGAGGTACAGGTAGGTGTACGTTCACCAAGCCTGAAGTTGTGCAGCAAGCTGTTGCACAATTGTGGTCAGTGCACTGACGTAGAAAGCGAGAGCGCCAAAACCGCCAGATTTCGCGCAAAAAGTACGGCTACCCCTTACGGGCGATATCGTTCCCGCGCCCTCTGCGGAGCGTCATCCGTTTCCTGCAGCGAATCGAGAAAATCCCGCGTCAGCGCGACACACTCATCAAAGCTGCGGTCGAAGCTGATCCGCTGGATCCTGGCGAACTGCTCGCGCATGATCGGCGGGCCCGCCTCGATTTGGCCCAGGAAGGCGGCTGCATGCCTCAGCAGAAACGGCGCGGCATGCGCGAGGGCTGTTGGTTCTTGCTCGACCACGACGGCCAGGTCGAAGAGATCCCGTGCGATGGCGCGGTCGCCCCGATGGTAGAGCTTCTTGGCAACGATTTCGGCTGCAGTCTCCACTTTGACTGGCTGCCCCATGATCTCCCAGATCTCGAATGGCTCGTCAGTCAGGTTGGGCGAGGCCACGACGTCGACTTCGCCGGCGTCAAGGACCAGCTTCACGAAGTTCCCCTGCTCCACATAGTCGCTCGTGATGCCCTCTGCAGTCTCGCTCAAACGGGGTGTCACGAACCCTAGATATTGCGGGTCCGGCACAAAGAGGTCGATATCGCGTGAAAAGCGATGGCGGTACCGGAGCATCAGGACCGTCCCGCCCCCGAAGGTCCAGAACGGCTCGATACCCCCGTGCTTCCTGACCTCCTCCATCAGCGTGAAGGCGTGAGGGAACAGGCTTTCCCAGGTGTCACCCTGGAGCTCAATCTTCATGCCCACAGCCCTCCGCGTGTCGCCGTCAATGACTGCGCGAGTCGTCTGAGGTTCTTCCAGATGTCGGCCGGTTTCCGGTGCTGCTTCGCCGCCACCTCGGCCACTACCTTGGTGACGAGTTGCAGTGGCGCCTCATCCAGGACCTGGGCTACTTGCGGTCGAAACTCCGCCGGCACCTCGCCAGTGGCCAGCGCCCATTCAAGCAGATCAGGCGTGAGCTCGCCGGCGTAACTGACGTTTGCGCCCTTCGCGGCCATCCATAGTGCGCGGGTCGGTGTGCCCCTGGCCTGGCGGCCGGCGTCGGGATCGTACACATCAAGCGCAAGGCCTAGGACGTCCATCAGCCGGCCCAGCGTTTCGAGCGTGGCGTTCACGGTTCCATGCTCAATGCCGTTTAGGGACTGGCGCGACAGTTTGGCCATATCCGCCAGTTGCTGCTGGGTCAGGCCGAGGGCGATCCGCTTGTGTTGAATCGTATTACCCAAGAGTGCAGGGTTCATGGCGAGAATCTCCGCTCGATGTGTCAAGTATAGACGACATAGACGGGGATATGGTTTCTTCGGCAATTGGGGGAATCGTCCTTTTCCTGCAGATTGATACGGTTGTGGTCAGCCCCGAGGGTGTGGGTTGCAGACCATTCGCCTGACCTTATTGCGGCCATCCGAGCACTTGTCGTACAGCTTTGTTCCGAACGACACTCCGAAAAGTGTAGATGTCGGCATTTGTGTATCGCTACGTTGGCAGGGAAGGGCAGCGCCAGCTCGAGGCGGCGGGTACAAACCTTTCGAATCTTGTGGAGGACGTGCGGCAGGAATTCGCTACCTGACCAACGCGCGTTATCCCATAGGACGGGTGGCAACGCTGCTGGGCTATTCACGCCAGTCGTCGTTTACGCAATGGTTCACTGCCCGATTTGGCACTCCGCCGCGTGCCTGGCGTGCCTCGCACGTGAAATGCAAATGTTCAGGTTTGTTTGATGCCTGCCCTTGGCCCGGGAATGGACGACCGCGGGCCGGACCTGCTTGTCTCTTCCCGGGGCTTCTTGCCGATAGCACATGGCTGACACGTTCAGCCGCGGGCATGGGAATCGAGAGTGCAAGCTAAGTTGTGATCGTGCTGGGCCGACTCGGTCGATGACGGCCTCCAACTCTGCGATCGATCGGGTCAGCACGCATTGCCGCTACTTAACGTGCAGGATCACGAGTCCCTCCGAGATCGTTGGGGCACTTGCGCCATTGCCAGTAGCGTTCTGTGCGATCCAATCCTTAGCCTTTTGGCTGCTTTCATCAACCCCCGTCTTGTCATTGCAAACGGTAACTGAGAAGCCAAATTCACCATCCTCGCTTCGGGCCAGTGTGTAGCTGACAAAGCCTTGGACCGAACGCATCAGTGATTCGATCTCAGGAGTGCGCCTCTCCAACAAATCGAAGAGTTCCTTAGCGCCTGCTCCCGAATATGCTCTTATTACGGTGTGCATGATATATCACTCACTTTGATGCCCTGGAGTTGGCGCGAATACGGTGCTGGGTGGAACCCTTAGTCGGTAGTCAATGCGACCAAGAGGTTCTTCTACGCCCGATTCATGTTGGCCAGTAGATGCCAGAAGGCTACTYTACATAGGGGCTGATTTGCATTCGGCCCCCATCAGGAACAACTTTGGCGGCGACTAGAAAAAATGCCAGTGATTTCTGGAGAATTTCCGTCTGTCCGCCAGCGGGCGAGGGAATTGAGGTCTATGAGTGACCTCCCGGGATAGTGCTGGCAGCGTTTGTCGACGGATGATCGGCGACCAAGTGCTGTACGGCCTCGGGATTGGCTATGTCGACGCACATCTGCCGGGCGCTACCCGGCTGACACCCGGCAGTGCTCCGTGGACGCGAGACCGGCGTTTGTTGGCAGTCGCCGATCGTCTGCGGCTGGCCGATCGGCCGCTCACTGGGGACACGCCCCCAAGCGGAGACCGCGCCAAAGCGGGGGCGGACGACCGGATCACTGTCAGGAGGCCAATGAGGCACCTACAATGCGCGCATGGCTTCCGATCCCGGGCCGGCGACCTCCGTCCTGCAACTTCGAATTGCTCTGCGTGGCCTGAGCCCGTCGGTTTGGCGACGCGTCCTCGTTCCCGAGCACTTGACGCGCGGGCAATTGCACAATGTGATCCAGGTCGTCATGGGCTGTGCCGACGAACGCACACGTTTAGCATTCGTGGCAGGCGTTACGGCGAAGCGCATGAAGGCATCCTGCAATTTTCCGCGGTAGCAAACGAGCTGACGCTGGCCGCGTTTAATCTGCGCGAGCACGAAGGCTTCGTCTTGCGACGTTGCGTGGCGGGTGGCGGCCCTTGCGCCGGGAGAGTTCGCGCATCCCGTGAGCGCGGGCGGCATGTTGGCACTGGGCTGCATCCTCATAAAGTGCAACAAGGAGCACTCATTGCACTGCGGCCGGCCCGATTGGCCGCGCCGTCAAAAATATTTTCCAAAAGGACTTGCCACTTCGATAAGCGCGCATTAATATTCGCTCCCTCGCAACGAAATGCGCTGCAGCAAAGCAGAGTAAAGCACAAGTTGTGGGGTAAAAAGAAAGGAAAAAAGCAATACGAATTCGTTCAGTGATGTTCGGGTTTAGTAGCCGGTTTTCTCTCGTTTTTATGTGCTGCAGACAAAGCAGCGACGCGGTAAGCAAAGCGAACCGCGGCAAGTTCTTTAACAAACAAACAACCGATAAGTGTGGGCGCTTGATAGCGGATGCCCGGTGCGCAAGCATCGGAGCTTACAAGTTATAAAGTGCTCGCACAGTAAAACATGTTC
>NZ_JBFTND010000365.1:0-3817 GCF_056397305.1 Cupriavidus sp. 05N40 | reverse complement strand
TCAATGCATATGGGTATATGTACGATGAGATCACCGCGTCCAACCTGATCAAAATCGATATCCAAGGGAATGTGATCCGCAATGCCAATCCTGACTATGGGATCAACCAAGCTGGTTACGTTATCCATAGCGCTGTGCACAAGGCGCGCCAGGATGTTCAATGTGTTCTGCACACGCACACACGCGCGGGCATGGCGATCTCCAGCCTAAAGTGCGGACTACTTCCGCTGACTCAGACTGCGATGCGATTCGCGAAGATTGCATACCACGACTATGAGAGCGTCGCCTTGGATTTGAGCGAGCGTGAGCGGTTGGTTGCCGATTTAGGCGATCGGGATGCCATGGTGCTCAGGAATCATGGTCTGCTTGCCGTGGGACCAACTATCGCTCAGACCTTCAACACCATTTACTGGTTGGAGATGGCGTGCAAGGCTCAGGTCGACGCCCAGGGTTGCAACAGCGAATTGTATTACCCGCCCCAGGAAGTGATCGAGAAAACGCATCATCTCTATCGGCCGACAACGCGCAGGCCTTACGGCGAGATGGAGTGGGCCGCGATGCTTCGTCTAGTGGACCGCAAGGATCCGAGCTACAAGCTGTAGTTTGGGTCTGGCGCTTGGACTTGCCCGACGCGGCAAGCAAACGTCCATTGGCATTTTTCATCTAATCTACGTCATGCCCAAGCAGTACACGAACGGACGCAGCGCCTTCCTCCAACTCCTATTGAATGAAGGTGTGACACACTTATTCGGCAATCCCGGCACGACCGAATTGGCAATCATGGAGGCAGTACCGAGCTTCCCGGATCTGAGGTATGTGCTGGGATTGCAGGAGTCTGTTGTCTTGGGTATGGCCGACGGATATGCGCGCGCGTCGGGAAGACTTACCGCATGCAACCTTCATTGCACCCCGGGTTTGGGGCACGCGATGGGCGCGTTGTACAACGCCAAATTCTCAGGCTCGCCAATCATTGTTACCGCCGGACAATATGAGATTGGATATGGACTCACAGAGCCTCTACTCTACAAGCCCTTGGTTCCGATCGCCCAGCCGCTGGTGAAGTGGGCGGTCGAGGTCCAACGGGCCGAAGACCTACCCAGAATCGTCCATCGAGCAGCGAAGATCGCGCTAGCGCCCCCCAACGGGCCCTGTCTTCACTAGCTTGCCCGGCAGTATCCTCGACGAAGAGGCGGAGCTCGATATGGGAGCCGTCTCTCGTGTCGAACTCGGCACCCGTCCATCTGATGCGTTGGCGGGGAGGTTAGCCTTGCGCATTCTGACGGCGCGGCGTCCGGTGATACTGGCGGGCAAGGAGTTGTCCGACTGAGAAGCATTTGAGGAGGCGGAGGAGTTCGCCGAATTTATCGGGGCCGCGGTTTATCAGGAACCTGTGCCCTACAACACTAGGTTCCCCGCAGAGCATCCGAACCATGTTGGTGTATCCGGAAGCAGGAGCTGGTGAGGGCCACGTTGTCGGAGTACGACCTCTTGATATGCCTCCGAGCTGATCTGCTCCGCATGTCTCCATATGGCGCGATCGAGCCATTGCCCGAAAGCCTTCCGGTCATCCACCTTTCCGAGCGTCAGTGGGAGTTGGGGAAAAACTATGCGACTGATATCGCGGTCTGTGCGGACGTCAAGGAGACTTTGAGAGCTCTGCTTGATGGGTTGCGTGCGGGAAGCAACCAAGCCTACATCGATCAAGCAAAGGAGCGCAACGCGCAGTTGGCCTCGATGAACTGGAGCGTGAAGCGAGCACGAAAAGCCGAGGCCCTCCGAAGGCTGGCCGATCAGGTGCCGATCCATCAAGACTATCTGATGCTCCAGATTAGCGAAGTCTTGCCGCAGAACGCGATCCTTGTTGAGGAAGCTCTGACGTCAGCACCCGCGTTGGCTTCGGTTCTCAAGTCCAATGATTCACGAAGCTACTATGGCCTTGCCAGCGGCGGCCTTTCGTCGTAGTGAACAACCGGAGCTATCGTATTGTCAAGGAGCGGCCGCAAGCTCTCCGGGGTATGGACCACTTCGTGGCGATGGACATGACGGATCCGCCGATCGATTTCGTGCGTGTCGCGACGGGCTTGGGAGTCCACGCCAAGCGTATCTCAGACCCGTCGGCAATTGAAGCGGAGCTTCTTGCCGCTGTAAACTCCGGCGGCCCGTCGCTGCTTGAGATCATCGTGGACGATGGCTTCGCCAGTAAGAAGTGAACGACGTACGGAGCTTACACCACTGCAGAGACATCACTGTCGAGATTATCGGTACCGGTTACATGGCTCGCCGCCTCCGATGCGAGGAAGGCTATCAGAATAGTAGCTTCTTCCGCTTGGCCGAGACGGCGTTCCGGCGCGTATCAGCCGCTCCATAGCTATACTGCTGCGCGGTTGCGCCTGTGGTTACGCAACAAGTACAAGGTCATGCGTGGTAGGGGTGGGAACTCCACCCTCGTAGTCTATGGGCACTTCGGTCCCGTTCGTCTGTCGGGTCCTTGGCTGTAGCTTGCCGTGGTCGAAGGGGTGATGCCTTGTCCGGAGAGCGCATTGCGGGAAATCCGCACGACGGGTTCGATGAGCGGCGTATGAAAACGGAACCATGGTGAGGTTACTTGGGCATCGCCGGACGAAAGGGTTGCAACAGACGACCTGAACCTATCGCCACCGCGTCGACTCTACCGTCTGAAGAGACGACTGCCAACCCATGGCGCTGAGATCGACTTTCATACTCCTCGCTATGTGGCCGAGCACCCGAGCCCCTGTTGGGGAAACCGCGAGGCTTCTTATGCCAGCACATCGTGGCTTGCCGGCGCCGTTGGCGGCGACGCCGCCACATGCTTAGCCATCCATTCTGGGAGGGAAATGCAGAGCCTAGCGGCGTTTGTGCGGCGTTCGGGACGGTGTCGTGCGTTAGCTGGGGGCTACTCAGCCGTGAGTTTTCCCTGCTTGATCAAGGCAGCGGCGACTTCTTCCTCGGCCTTCAGGATCTGATCGAAGCGCTGGCCGTTGCCGTAATACGCGCCACTTCCCATTTCAAGCAACATCGCCGCGAATTGCGGGTCCGATACAACTTTCTCCACAGCCTTGCTCAGGATTGCCACCACGTCGGGGGGTGTCTGCTTGGGAGCCAGAATGCCGATATAGGTGCTGGCATCAAATTCTGGCACGCCGACTTGCTTCAAAGTTGGGATCGAGGGCATCGCCGCTGCTGGCGACGGACCACAAACCACAAGCGCTTTGAGATTACCCGACTTCAAATGCTGCAGCGAACTGCTTATTTGATCAAATATCACATCGATCTGACCAGAGATGAGGTCGATTAGCGCGGGACCCATGCCCTTGTAACCCACAAAACCTAGATGGACGTTTGCAGCACTTTCGAATTGCAGCCCGGCGAGATGATTAGGAGAGCCGGCGCCGGCATGTCCCACATTTAGTTTTCCTGGGTGTGCGCGGGCATACGCTAAGAACTCTTCGAAGTTCTTAAATCGAGTGTCACTCCTTCGCACCACCAATACGATTGCGGTCCTGCTGACGACTCCGATCGAAGTAAAGTCCGAGAGCTTGTAGGGGGTCTTGAGCAACTGCGGCACCGTAGCCACCTGCGCAGGTGTCGCACTCAGCAATGTGTAGCCATCGGGTTTTGCCCGGGCAACGAGACTTGCACCTATTGACCCRGATCCTCCAGAATTGTTGACAACCACGATTGTCTGCCCCAGCAATTTCCCGAGAGGGGTTCCTAGCGATCGCGTGACAAGATCGAGATTCCCGCCTGGCGAAAATGGCACGACCAAGGTGACGGGCTTAGATGGGAAAAGCTCTTT
>NZ_JBFTND010000364.1:0-3833 GCF_056397305.1 Cupriavidus sp. 05N40 | reverse complement strand
CTCTGCCCCAAGTTCGCTCAGCAAGAAATCCAGATCGTCGGCAAAGTCGCTGAACACCAATTGCCGGGCAGAATCATCGCTATCACCATATCCGCGCGCGTCCCAGGCGACGCACGTGTGATTAGCGCTCAGGCCCGCGAGCTGTCCGTCCCAGTTGCTGCGGTTGCCACCGACGCCATGCAGGAAGACCACCAGCGGTCCTGCTCCCGCCCGCGCGTAAGCGATGCGCACGTTGCCGCGCTCGGAGAATGCGGGACTCGTCGTCATGACCTTTGCTCCGGCAAGACAGCGACCACTTCAATCTCCACAAGGCAAGCGGGCAACAGGAGTGCCTTGACTTGCACGCCCGTACTGGCTGGCTTGTGGTCTCCGAAAAACTCCTTTCGTACCACCCAGTACTCCTGGGCCACCGACTCAGTCAGCGCGCAGGTAAAGTACGTGGTCATCTTGACAATGTCTCGCATCGAGCCACCAACACGCGCGAGGATCGCCTGGATGTTCTCGAAGCACTGGCGCGACTGGGCGACCAGATCACCCACGCCAGCCAGACTTCCGTCCGGGCGCAGGGCAATCTGGCCAGAGAGGTATACGGTGCTGCCGGCGCGAATCGCAGGCGCGGGCGGCATGTCGTGCTCCCAGTCCCATTCGGGAAAGACAGGGCTTATGTGGGTGCGGGTCAAGACTGCTCCTCGGATATAGGCTGAACAAGCGTGCGTTGCCCCGTGTTCGACGCATGGCGCACGCTCGCATTTGACAGGGTCCGTCGCTTACGCCGCGCGCATCGTTGCGCCGACATTCGTCGAGACCCCCAAATCCTCAAGCAAGGGCAGTACTCTCTCGCCGATGAAGCTGAGGTCCTTGATGAAGTCAGGGACGATGAGCGTGATGCCGTCAAGCTCGGATTCAATAATGGTCTTGGCCAGGCGACGCGCGAGCGTCTCGGCCGATCCGGTCATTGCGCCACCAAGCACCGAGCTCACTCGTGCACCTTGGTCAATGAAGTACTGGGCAGCAAAATTCTGCTTGGCGCTGACGTCGGACGAGTACTCCGCCGTCTGGGTGGCGAGCGCGATACGGTCCACGCCTGCATCGAAATGGTCCAGGCGGGCCTGCGCATCGGCGTCCGTTTCACCGGGAATCAGTGTGAACAGACCGTACGTCTTGAACTCTGGCTTGCCGGCCTGAGCCGCGAGCTCCTTGGCTCGCCTGCCGCGGGCGATTGATGTCGCGTCATCGCTGGCCGTGAAGAAGCTGCCGTGGCAGTTGTCGATCGTGAACTGAAAACCACGGTCCGAAGCTCCGGCGCAGATGATGGTGGGCATCTTCGACGGCTTGGGATTCGACATGCAATCATTCAGCTCGTAGAACTGACCCTTATGGGTGACGCGATCCTCGGTCCAAAGGCGCTTGACGACGTTGATCCACTCATCCGCGAGCCCGTATCGCTGCGCGTGATCCAGCGGCTTCCACAAGCCAAGTTGGCCGAGGTCATGGGGGTTCGAACCGGAAACAAGATTCAGCCCGACCCGGCCATTGGAAATCTGGTCTATCGTGGCCACCATCTTTGCGACGAGAGCCGGAGGGAAGATCATCATGTGCACAGTTCCCCAGATCTTGATCGAGCTGGTAGCCTGCGCAAGGCCCGCCATCGTTGTCAGGGATTCGAGAGTGATATCCCAGTGCCTGGAGGGGCCGCCGTAGCCGCGCCACTTTGCCATGCTCAGGGCAAAATCGAAGCCCATCTTCTCGGCCAGGCGAGTGACCTGAAGATTGTGCTCATAGGTTCCGGGCGTTGCTGGGGCATTTACCGACGCAACCCAGCCATTGTTGCCAACCGGGATGAATACGCCGACTTCTGTTGCTCGCTTAGTTGTGGGCATCGCAGACCTCTCTAGATCATCAGAATGCTGGTTACAGCATGGGTTTAAAACAAGCAGGCTCAAGGCCTCGTTCTCAATGGATGGATTCGTTCGAAGCTATTCGGACGGTGACAGCAGCTTGCGAAAGGCGCTGCCGTGGAAGACCAGAGGTTCCACATGCGGGCGCATCGTCAACGCGATGATCTTGAGCAAGACAATGCCGTGATCGCCAGCAGGCATGACCGTCTCGACCGCGCACTCCATCCACACCGTCGCGCCATCGATCAACACCGCGTCGCCTGGGGTGGTGCCGAGACCGAGGCCATCAAACTTGTCTTCCGACCGCGAAGCCAGGCGGCGCACCGCGGCATCATGGCTGTGCCCCAGAAAGCTGATGCCCAGCCTTGGGGCCGTTGCCAGCTTTTCCCAAGTCTTCGAGGTCCACTGGATGCAGAATGAAACCAGCGGCGGATCAATCGACACCGGAACAAAACTGCTAGCCGCCATGCCTGCCGGGCGCCCGTCAATCATTGCGCACACACCCACTACACCCGTCGGGAAGCACCCATAGGCCTTGCGCAGGAACTCGCCGGACTCACCGCCTTTTTCCGCGAGCACCGAGAATGGCGGATCTGCCGCCAGCCACTTGATTGCGTTCTCTGACATGACTTACCCCCTTTGCGAGGACAGCAACGTGCGCACGATGGAGCCCCAACGATCTGCAAATGCATTGATTGCGGTGCCGTCCTCGAATGATTTTTCCAGCAGGTACAAGCCGGATGTGGGACAGGTAGCGCCGAGTTCGACAAGTACCGGTTTCAGGAGCAGGTCCGGCGCCATGGCATGGGCAGGCCCCGCTCCGAGCATGAGTGGCACGGCGACAACGCCTTGCATTCCGGTGCCGCCGGCGAACTGATCGAGGAACAGCTTGAGCAAGCCGGTGTAGGTGGCTTTGAAGGTCGGACTCGCGACAACGATGAGCCGGGAGCCGGAGACCGCTGACACGGCGCTATCTACCGCCGGCTCACCCCAACCAAGCAGCGACGCGCCGAGATCAACGACATCGATCACGGTATCCGGCGCCCGTCCAGTCAGGGCTTCGACCAGCATGGCCGCTGCGTGTGCAGTACGTGACTTTGGCTTTGGATTGCCAACGATGATTGTGGTAGTCATTTCCAACATGCCCTCGTGGGTTACGCTGCCTTCCGTATGGAGCACTCGTGCGCTCAGGTAGCTTCTGTGTGTAGCGATTTGACCATTCCGCCTCTGCCGCAGCTATCCACATATTTGGAGAAGCCTGTCCGGAAAATTTCGGGTGATTGGCAGGATATGAGCCGCTTGTTTTAGAGCACGCGACCGACCCGTCATGCGACGACTTTGTGGTCTGCGATGGGCTGAGAACATGGGGGCGGAGCGGGTGCGGGCAGGCGCCGTCGGGGCCAGGCAACCGTACTTTGAAGATGGGAAGAATGGCGGCCGCGCGGACTCATCGAGTCGGGAAAGATATGCCGCGGGAAGTTGCTATTGCGCTGGAGCAGGGCCAGCTTGCTGTGTCGACCTGGAGCCCGATGCCGCGGGCGGGCTACGTTCTGTTGCCACGTACGGTGCTCGCCGTACTACTGCTGTTGTGACCCGTAGCCGCCGGCCGAGAATGACGTCAACTTTGTGTCCCCCCCAGCTAGCCTGTGGGGGATCAGATTCGGCATACCGAACTAGCGACGTATCTTCCTGCTGATGGTCTCAGACGGCGTTTCGGAGAATTCGCGCTTGTAGTCGGCGGAGAATCGGCCAAAGTGGTTGAACCCTACGCCCAAGGCGATGGAAGATACGTTCTGCCTGGAAAGATCAGACAGCAATTCCGTGCGTGCCTGTCGCAAACGAAAGTGCTTCAGATAGGCAATGGGGGTAAATCCAAAATACTTGCGGAAGCTCTCGAACAACTTTAGCCGCGATACACCGGCGACTGCTTCGATA
>NZ_JBFTND010000363.1:0-3864 GCF_056397305.1 Cupriavidus sp. 05N40 | reverse complement strand
ACCTATACATCGCTTTCGTTCTGCCCATGGCCGGTGCCGCAATAGCAGTCGCCATCGCTCACGCAAGTGTTCCGGACTCCCGTAACCGACGTGAACCGGCAGTGTCATAGCTGATGTACCAGGGCGCGGCAATATTCCAAAGATTCCCGGATATTTAAACATGCAGAAATAGCAATTCATTTTTTGGCTATTTTCAAAAGATTGAGAACCCGGCGTTTCGCCTTGCGCTCGATATTTGTTATTTAGAACGGTCGTGACCGTCATTTATATCGGAAAATTGTCGCCATTAAGACGCGTGGCGACAATCAAAAAATCGGACGATAATCAACATTATCTACAGGAGACGCGAATGAATTCACCGTCAAATACACCCAATTTTCCCATGAATGCGTGGTATGCGGCGGCATACGATGTGGACGTCAAGCGCACACTTCTGGCGCGCACTATCTGTAATAAAAAAGTGGTCCTGTATCGACAAACCGACGGCACCCCAGTGGCACTGGAAGACGCCTGCTGGCACCGTCTGCTTCCACTGTCGAGGGGCCGCCTCGAAGGCGATACAGTAGTTTGTGGTTATCATGGGCTGGTATTTAACGCCAGCGGCCGATGCATTGAAATGCCATCGCAGGAAACACTGAACCCCTCGGCCTGCGTCAGATCCTATCCAGTGGTGGAAAAACATCGCCTGATCTGGCTCTGGCTCGGCGATGCATCGAAGGCCGATCCGGCGACGATTCCCGATTTTCACTGGAATGACGATCCTGCTTGGGCCGGCGACGGCGAGACCATTCACGCCAAGTGCGATTACCGTCTGGTAGTTGATAACCTGATGGATTTGACGCACGAGACTTTCGTTCACGTCACTAGCCTGCATCAGAGCGAACAAGCCGAATCCCCATTCGAGGTGACTTACGACGATAAATTCGTCACCGTATCGCGCTGGATGCACAATGTCGATGCGCCGCCGTTTTGGGCCGTGCAATTGCGCAAACATAACGGCTGGACCGGCAAGGTCGATCGCTGGCAGATTATCCGCTTCGAAGCACCTTGTACGGTCACGATCGATGTTGGCGTCGCGCCCGTAGGAACAGGTGCACGCGAAGGCGATCGCTCGCAGGGCGTTAATGGTTATGTACTGAATACGATCACGCCGGAAACAGATACCACGTCGCATTACATTTGGGCTTTCTGCCGCAATTATCGTATTAGCGAACAAAGCATCACGCAGCAATTCCGTCAGGGCGTGCGTAGCGTGTTCCGCGAAGATGAGATTATCGTCGAGGCGCAGCAACAAGCGATTTTGGACCACCCGGAGCGCGAATTTTACAATCTAAATATCGATGCCGGAGCATTATGGGCGCGGCGATTCATAGATCGGATGATTCAAGCTGAAAATAGCACCACGCTTCCTTCTGACGTTATTCCGATTCGCGTAGCGAACTAAGGCGACGCACGCGTTAGATGAATTAATTCCGTGAATTAGAAAAAATCAACCCGTAAAAATTTAAATCATGAAATTTCGAGACGACTGGGCAATAGTCTCTATTGAACGCATTGAGAACGTCAGCCCGAGCATTCGAATGATAGAAATTGCTGCTGGCAACCATTTCAACATCTGGACGCCTGGTTCTCATTTGAGAGTAAGGGTGAAAGTGGAGTAGCGAACCGAAATTCGGACCTACTCGTTGATCGATATTGGCGATAACAAAAAAATATATCGCATCGCGGTTAAGCTAATGGAAGAAGGGTTGGGTGGCTCGCGCTACATGTGGGGCCYGAAAGTCGGCGATGCGCTCGAAATATCGCAGCCACATAATCATTTCGAGTTGAGCCGCTATGCGCCCTCTTATACGCTGGTCGCCGGCGGTGTCGGGATCACACCGTTGATCAGCATGGCATATGCCTTGAGAAATAGTGATAAGCCCGTACGGCTATTCTACGGCGTACGAAACCATACGGAAGCGGCGCTGGTGAACCTGCTACGAAGTTGGCTGGGCGACCGCCTGGAATTATCCGTGGCCGAGGAAACAGGACCACTCGATTTGAAGAAAATTGTCGACAGCGTGACGGGTGATGGTGAACTGTACATCTGCGGGCCGATCGCCATGCTTGAGACAGTCGGCCGAATTTGGAAAGAAAGCGGAAAATCGATGGGTGCGTTGCGCTACGAAACATTCGCCTCCAGCGGACATTATCCGACTCGCCCGTTCACCGTCGTACTTCCGCGGTTCGGCAAGACAATTGAGGTTGCCGCGCACCAGACGTTACTCGCAGCGCTCGAAGCGGAAGGAATGGAGGTGATGTCGGACTGCAAGCGTGGCGAGTGCGGATTATGCGTAGTCAATATACTGGAAAGCGATGCACCCGTGGATCATCGTGATGTATTTTTGAATCCGTCCGAAAAAGCAGACAGCAAAAAAATGTGCGCTTGTGTGTCGAGAATTAGCGGTGGAACATTGACTCTGGATACAGCCTATCGCAGCTCGACGCTGAACRTATAATTGCATAATGCGGTGATTATTTAATATTTCGTCTATTCTTAATATTTAAATAAATATAAAAAAGGATAATTTCATGGTGGAAAACCGCGGTGTTGCATTCATCAAGCAGGGCGTAGTCGAAGTTAAAGGTATTCCATTTCCAAAGTTGGTTGATCCACGCGGCCGCCCCATCGGACACGGCGTCATTCTCAAAACACTTTCGACCAACATCTGTGGCTCGGACCAGCACATGGTGCGCGGTCGCACCACCGCACCGGCTGGCCTCATTCTCGGCCATGAAATCACCGGTGAAGTGATCGAAATGGGCCGCGATGTCGAAACCCTTAAGGTGGGCGATATCGTGTCGGTACCGTTCAATGTGGCTTGCGGTCGCTGTCGTACCTGTAAGGAGCAGGATACCGGCGTGTGCTTGACAGTAAATCCTTCCCGCGCCGGCGGAGCCTATGGCTATGTCGATATGGGCGGATGGGTCGGCGGTCAGGCTGAATATGTGATGGTGCCCTATGCAGACTTCAATCTGCTGAAATTTCCGAACAGGGAGGTGGCGCTGGAAAAAATCCGTGATTTGACGTGTTTGTCGGATATTTTACCGACGGGATTTCACGGCGCCGTGACGGCTGGTGTTCGGCCTGGAAGCACGGTGTATGTTGCGGGCGCGGGGCCGGTCGGGCTTGCCGCAGCGGCATCGGCGCAGTTGCTTGGCGCTGCTGTAGTCATCGTCGGAGATGTAAACCCAGCCCGATTGGTGCATGCGCGTAAAGTAGGATTTCAGACGGTCGACTTGTCGCRGGATGTGCTGTTGGTAGATCAGATCGCACAGATACTTGGTACATCTGAGGTTGACTCCGCAATCGATGCGGTAGGTTTTGAAGCACGCGGTCACGGGCATGAAGGTGCGCAACACGAAGCGCCGGCTACCGTGCTCAACTCTTTAATGGAAGTGACGCGCGCTGCCGGCAAGATCGGCATTCCCGGCTTATATGTTACAGATGATCCTGGTGCTGCCGATACGGCAGCCAAGAAGGGTTCTTTATCGATTCGTTTGGGTCTCGGTTGGGCGAAATCGCACAGTTTTTTTACGGGCCAAACACCGGTCATGAAATATAACCGCGCATTGATGCAAGCAATTCTTTGGGATCGCATCAAGATTGCCGATATTGTTGGCGTGCAATTGATTTCGTTGGACGATGCGCCAAAGGCGTATGCTGAGTTCGACGCGGGGGCACCGAAGAAATTCGTTATTGATCCGCATCGGCAGTTGAAGGCCAATTGATTGCTGTCATCATCCGAATTATGCCATTAATTATTCACAACATGCTACCTACAGAAATCGAAATAAGTTAAATGAAGCTTACCTGAAGGA
>NZ_JBFTND010000362.1:0-3868 GCF_056397305.1 Cupriavidus sp. 05N40 | reverse complement strand
GCGCGGGTGGTCTGCGTCACATGATCACGCTGGTCCGCTTATTGCGTGCCACATTTACCCCGTTGAACTACCCCGTTGAATTCGAGCCCGCCCGGCGTGTCGTCCCGGGCCTGGTAAAGAGAACGATTGATCAGGAGAACCAATGCAGCGAACGGTGCTTCATTCCCTGGCGCGCGCCGCCGTTGGAATAGCCATTGCCTGCGGTGCTGCTCTGTCGAATGGAGTGCTGGCTGATACGGTCTTCAAGGACCCTGACGCCCGCATCGATGCACGTGCCGAGCTGAGCTCGGACCCGCATCCGGAAGGCAAGCGTGGCTTGCTGTCCTCGATGATGAGTTCCACCAGCCACGTTGCCAGCAAGGCTGGCGACCTCGTCATGAATGCCCTCGGGCTGATTGGCGTGCGCTACCGCTTCGGCGGCAACAGCCCGGAATCGGGCCTGGACTGCAGCGGCTTCGTCCGCTACGTGTTCAATGACACCTTTGGTTTCATGCTGCCGCGCCGCTCGGTGGAAATGAGCCAGGTCGGCATCACGGTGGCGGCCAACGACCTGCGTCCCGGCGACCTGGTGTTTTTCAACACCATGCGCCACACGTTCTCGCACGTCGGCATCTATATCGGCGACAACAAGTTCGTGCATGCTCCGTCCACGGGCAGCAAGATCCGTGTCGACGACATGCGCGCCTCGTACTGGGTGACGCGCTATAACGGTGCCCGCCGCATCGACGACAAGCCGCAGGATGGCGTGGGCGCCGGCAACCTCGGCAATATGGTCGAGACGCTCAAGCGTTTCGATCCCAACGCCGGCGGCCGTTCGCTCTACGGCGGCTGAGCCTGGCCGGGTGCGCCCGGCTCCGGACAAAAAAAGGACTGCCATGCAGTCCTTTTTCATTTGCGCCGGCCGGCGGCCGTTGGCGGGATTACTGCGCGGCCACCGTGCCGGCAGGCCTGAGGCGCGCCTGCGCCAGCTTGTCGCGCAGGCCTGCCATTGCCGCCGCCATGGCCTGCTCGCCGGCCAGGATGGCGCGGTTGCGCGCGGTGAAATCGCTGCCGCCCATGTCGGGCAGGTCGGGGCGGATCACCACGTCGGCGCGTGCCAGCGCCATCTTGTTGATCGACTGTCCCATGATGGCCGTGGTCTGCAGCAGCACGCCGCTCTGGCCACCGTTCTTCTGGCTGGACGGATCCGCCGAGATATTCACGGCGATCACGAAATCCGCGCCCATGGTGCGTGCCGAATCCACCGGCACCGGCTCCACCAGCCCGCCGTCCACATAGTCATGGCCCTGGATCGAGACCGGCTGGAACACGCCCGGCACGCTGCTCGAAGCACGCACCGCCTGGCCAGTATTGCCGCGCCGGAACAGGATGCCCTGGCCGGTCTTGAGATCGGTGGCGACGATGCCCAGGGGCAGCTTCATGGCCTCGATGGGGCGGTTGCCGATCAGCTTGTTCACATAGTTCTGCAGCGCCTCGCCCTTGAGCCAGCCGCCGAAGCGCGTGCCAAAGGGCAGGGCCCAGTCGGCGATGGCGGCTTCGTCCATGGTCAGCGCCAGCTTGTTGAGCTGGAAGCCGCTCATCCCCGACGCATAGAGCGCGGCGACCACCGCGCCGGCGCTGGTGCCGGTGACCAGGTCCGGGTGGATGCCCTGGGCTTCCAGCGCCTTGATCACGCCGATGTGGGCAAAGCCGCGGGCGGCACCCCCGCCCAGCGCGAGGCCGATCTTGATGGGGCGGGACGGTGCCGGGGGCACGACAGCCGGTGTGTCGGGCTGGGCGGTCAGGGGGCCCGGCTTGGGGCCGAAGGAGCAGGCAGCGAGCAGCGCTGCCGCGCCCGCGCCAAGAAAGTTGCGTCGTTGCATGGATCGAGGAAGGAAGGGAAGTGGCGCGGTCGTCACCGATGGCGCCATTGTGGGCATGGATGTGCGGCCGGCGCCAGCGCCGCATCCGCGCGGCAGCATTTCAGACCGGGCAGAGGATAAATGATTCCGCGCGCGCAGGCATCCGGCGCGCGGCGGGGCCGGCCGTGGCGCCCCGCTTGCTATAATGCGGCGATCCTACACCCGGCCTGCGCGCGCATCCGCGCGCAGGCTTTTTTGTTTGCCTCCGACATGACACAACGCGTCCGCACCCGCTTCGCGCCGAGCCCGACCGGCTTTATCCACCTCGGCAACATCCGCTCCGCGCTCTACCCATGGGCCTTTGCGCGCCGCATGAAGGGCGACTTCATCCTGCGCATCGAGGACACGGACGTCGAGCGCTCGTCCCAGGAATCGGTGGACGTGATCCTGGAAGGCATGGCCTGGCTCGAGATGGATATCGACGAAGGCCCGTACTACCAGATGCAGCGCATGGACCGCTATCGCGAAGTGGTCAAGCAGATGGTCGATAGCGGGCTGGCCTATCCGTGCTACATGAGCACCGAGGAGCTGGACGCCCTGCGCGAGGCCCAGCGCGAACGCGGGGAGAAGCCGCGCTACAACGGCTTCTGGCGTCCCGAGCCGGGCAAGGAGTTGCCCGCGCCGCCGGCCGGCGTGCAGCCTGTGATCCGCTTCAAGAACCCGATCGGCGGCAGCGTGGTGTGGGACGACGCGGTCAAGGGCCGCATCGAGATCTCCAACGATGAACTGGATGACCTGGTGATCGCCCGCCCGGACGGCACGCCCACCTATAACTTCTGCGTGGTGGTCGATGACCTCGACATGAAGATTACCCATGTCATCCGCGGCGACGACCACGTCAACAATACGCCGCGCCAGATCAACATCATTCGCGCGCTGGGCGGCACGCCGCCGGTCTTCGCCCACTTGCCGACCGTCCTCAACGAGCAGGGCGAGAAGATGAGCAAGCGCCATGGCGCCATGGCCGTCACGGGCTACCGCGACGAAGGCTACCTGCCGGAGGCCGTGCTCAACTACCTGGCCCGCCTGGGCTGGGCGCACGGCGATGCGGAGATCTTCTCGCGCGAGCAGTTCGTCGAGTGGTTCGACCTCGAGCACCTGGGCAAGTCGCCGGCGCAGTACAACCCGGAGAAGCTGGCCTGGCTCAATAATCACTACATCAAGGTAGGCGACAACGCGCGGCTGGCTGCGCTGACCCTGCCGTTCATCGAGGCACTGGGCGGCAAGGTGGAGGAGGGCGGTGCCAGCCTCGAGGGCGTGGTGGGCCTGGTGAAGGACCGCGCCAATACGCTCAAGGACGTGGCGCAGGCCGCGCTGCTGTTCTACCGCGGCGAGCCGCAGCCCGATGCCGCGCTCAAGGCCGAGCATCTCAACGCGGATATCCTGCCGGCGCTGCAGGCCCTGAGCGCTCGCCTGAGCGCGCTCCCGGCGTGGAAGCGCGAAGACATCAGCGCGGCCTTCAAGGCCGTGCTGGCCGAGTTCGGCCTGAAGATGCCCAAGCTGGCCATGCCGGTGCGCCTGCTGGTGGCAGGGCAGTTGCAGACGCCGGCCATCGATGCCGTGCTGGAGCTGTTCGGCCGCGACGCCGTGCTGCGCCGCCTGCAAAACGGGCTCGCCTGAAATTTTTTGCAGAAAGTCTCGAAAGGGGCTTGCGCTCCTGCCGGGACTTAAGCATAATCTCGTTCTCCCTGCAGCGCGGACAAAAACCAAGCGGGCTTAACGGATGGCAGCGATCAGTAGTAATCCCGCAGAAATGCGGATCGCTAAAAAAAGTTAAAAAAAGGGGTTGTCAAAAAGCAAGGTTGTTTATATAATCTTGTCTTCGCTGAAACAAAGAAACAAACGCGAAACGACAGCAGCAGTAAGGCTGGTGCAGTAAATAAGCAGCAAGGTAGTACCATGGGGCTATAGCTCAGCTGGGAGAGCGCTTGCATGGCATGCAAGAGGTCAGCGGTTCGATCCCGCTT
>NZ_JBFTND010000361.1:0-3924 GCF_056397305.1 Cupriavidus sp. 05N40 | reverse complement strand
CGCCTGAAGATCATGGCCGAGCTCGACATCGCCGAGCGCCGCGTGCCGCAGGACGGCAGCTTCCGCGTGGAGGCGGGCGGGCGCGAGATCGACCTGCGCTTGTCGATCATGCCCAGCATTCACGGCGAAGATGCGGTGATCCGGATCCTCGACAAGCGCGCCATGATCGACGCCTATGGCTCGCTGACGCCCGAGGCGCTCGGCTTCGACGGGCCGTCGCTGGTCGCCTTGCGGATGCTGTCGCAGGAGCCCTACGGCATGCTGCTGGTGACGGGCCCGACCGGCTCCGGGAAGACCACCACGCTCTATGCCGCGCTGACCGAGATCCACAACGGGCGCGACAAGATCATCACCATCGAGGACCCGGTCGAGTACCAGCTGCAGGGCATCCTGCAGATCCCCGTCAACGAAAAGAAGGGGCTGAGCTTCGCCCGCGGCCTGCGCTCGATCCTGCGCCACGACCCGGACAAGATCATGGTCGGCGAGATCCGCGACCGCGAGACTGCCGAGATCGCCGTGCAATCGGCGCTGACCGGCCACCTGGTCCTGACCACGGTACACGCCAACAACGTCTACGACGTGTTCGGGCGCTTCACGCACATGGGGATCGATCCCTACGCTTTCGTGTCGGCGCTCAATGGCATCTGGGCCCAGCGCCTGGTGCGGCTCAACTGCCCGCGCTGCGCCACGGCGCAGGAGCCCGACGACGCGGAGCTGGCCAAGGTGTTCCTCGCCCGCGCCGATGTCGCGGACTGGCGCTTCATGCAGGGAAAGGGCTGCGGCGACTGTCGCGGCACCGGGTACAGCAAGCGCCGCGCGATCGCCGAGATACTGATCCTCAACGACGAGCTGCGCGAGCTGATCATCGACAAACGACCGATCCGCCAGATCAAGGAAGCGGCCCGCCGCAACGGCAGCCGCAGTCTGCGCGAAGCCGCGCTCGACCTGGTCAGGCAAGGCGACACCACGCTGGAAGAAATCAAACGGGTCACGCTCCATGAATAAACGTCCTCTCTCCCTGCGCATCGGCTTGTCCACGTCCTCGGTGGCGCTCGTGCGCCGATGCGGCTGGCTGCGCCGGACCAACGAACTGCTGGCCGAAGCGCCGCTGAGCGCCGAGCCCGACGTGGGCGCCCTGTCCGGCCTGCGCGCAGCGCTGGCGGACACCGGCTGCACCCGCATGCCCACATCCGTGATCCTCGGCAGCGCCTGGACACGCATGTTCATGGTCACGCCGCCGCGCAACACGGAGCGGCTGCGCGACTGCCAGGCGGCCATCGGCATGCGCTTCGGCCAGCTCTACGCGGACCGCGCGGAGGACTGGGCAATCAGCGCGGACTGCGATGCGAAGCACGCGTTCCTGGCCTGCGCCGCGCCCCGGTGCCTGGTGGACGGACTGCGCCAGGCGGCCACGGACCACCGCCTCGCGCTGGTCGCCATCCAGCCGCGCTTCATCGCTGCGTGGAACCGCTGGCGGCGTGCCCTGCCGCGCGGGGCCTGGTTCGGCGTGATGGACGACGACGCGCTGGTGCTGGGCCTGGTCGACCACGGACGGCTCACCGATGTGCGCACGCTGCCGGTGCCGGCCATCGCGCCGCTTGACCGCACCTGGCTGGCGGTGCAACTGGCGCGCGAAGCGCTGCGCCACGGCTTGCCGGCGCCCGCGCGGCTCTGCCTGTGCGGACAGGTCCCCGCGGCGTGGTTCGACGCCGGGGTGCAGGCGCCGCAATGCGTGGCGCTCGACGGCGTGATGGCGCAGGCAACGGCCGGCGCGGAACTCGCCCTCACCGGAGCACGGCCATGAAGGCAAGCCGGGTCGATTTCGCTCCGCGCTCGCTGTGGCGGTTCGTGGCCGGCACCCGGCCGGCTGCGTGGCTGGCCGGCGCGGCCGGGGTGGCGCTATGCGCGAGCGCGGCCGTGACGGCCACCGGACTTGCGCGGCAAGGCGACCTCGAGCGCGGGCAGCTGCAGCAGATGCGCGCGCGCGTGGCCGGATACAGCCAGGCGGCGCGGCACGCCGCACCGGTGGAGGTCGCGCAGGCCGCCGCCGTCAACGACGTCGTGTCCCGCCTGAACCTGCCGTGGCGTGACCTGTTCCGCGCCGTCGAGGCGGCGACGCCCGCAGGCAGCATCGCGTTGCTCGAACTGTCCCCGGACGCAGCCCGCCACGCCATCAAGGGCGTGGCGGAAGCGAAGGACGGCACCGACATGCTCGCCTACATCGCCCGCGTGGGCAGCCAGCCGTTCTTCTCGTCGGTGGTGCTGCTGCGGCATGAACTCAACGAACAGGATCCCAACAGGCCGCTGCGGTTCCAGTTTCTTGCGCAGTGGGCGGAGAGCGACAAATGAACACGCATCTGATCGGGCAATCGCTGTTGCAGGCGCGTCTCGCGCTGTTCCGCAACGCGGCCGGCACGCTCGTCGCCGCGGCGCTGTGCCTGGCGGGCGCGCTGTGCTGGCTCTGGTGGGTCCCGCTCGAGCAGGCCAGCGTGGCGCAGCAACACGCCTCGCTGCAACGCGAGCGCATGGCGCAGCGGATCGCGCAGAGCGCGCCGAAACCGGCCGTGCCCACGTCGGCACAGGACCGGCTTGCCCTCTTCTACGGCGCGCTCGGCGACCGCCGCCACATCGAGCAGGAGTTGCTGACACTGTTCGACAAGGCCAGGGAGAACGGACTGGTGCTGGCCAAGGCCGACTACAAGTCGGTGTACGACCGCCACAGCCGCGTGTACAGCTACCAGATCCTGCTGCCGGTCAATGGCTCGTACGCCGCCATCCGCCGTTTCTGCGAAAAGACGCTGCTCGCGATCCCGTTCGCCTCGCTCGACGAGATCACGTTCCGCCGCGACGCGATCGGCAGCGGCACGCTGGAGGCGCGGCTGCGCTTCACCTTGCACCTGAAGGACATGCCCGCCGCGCCGGCGGCGGCGCCCGAACCCGTGGCCGCGCCGGCCCCGGTGCCCGCGCCGGGCACCATTGTCGCCATGCAGGCTCAGCAGCCATGAAGCCCAGGCATCTCGCACTTGGTGCCGCGCTGCTCGCGGCCGCGGCGCTGGCCATCTTCGGCGACCGCTCGCCGAGTGGCGACGATATCGTCGCCGCCGTGACGCGCGCCGATGCCACGCAGGCGGCCACCCCTGCAGCGCGCGCGGCCGGCGGCGAGCCCGTCATCCTGGCGCTGCACAACCGGGCCGAGCTGCTGGGGGCTGGCGACACCGCCGACGGCACGCTCTTCGACAGCCACAACTGGACGCCCCCCCCGCCGCCACCGCCGCCCGTCGCCGTGGCGCCCCCGCCGAAGCCCACTGCGCCGCCGCTGCCCTTCACCTACCTCGGCAAGAAGCAGGAGAACGGCAAGTGGGAAGCCTACCTCGCGCGCGGCGGCGACACCTACGTCGTGCGCGAACACAGCATGATCGATGGCACCTATCGCGCCGAAGCGATCACGCCGACGACCCTGACCATCACGTACCTGCCGCTCAAGCAGGTGCAGAAACTGTCCCTCGGGGAGGCAGACTGATGCCGCAAGTCAACCAATCCACGCGCGCCCTCGCCCGCCTCGCAAGCCGGGCCGGGACCGCGTGCCTGCTCGCCGCTTCGCTGCTGCTGGGCGGCTGCGCCGCCGACAAGGCCTATCGCGAAGGCCGGGACCTGGCGGCCAGCGGGCGGCAGGAGGAAGCGATGGGCAAGTACCAGGAAGCCATGATCCTGGACCCGAAGGACGTGCAGTACCGCATGGGCTACATGCGGGCGCGCGAGCAGGCCGTGAACAGCTATGTGGAGCGCGCCGAGCGCGAGGCGGCCTCCGGCAAGCCGGACCTGGCCGATGCCATCTACCGCCGCGCGCTGACGCTGGACCGCGCCAACGAACGCGCGCTCGCCGGATTGCGCGCGATCGACGCGGCGCGCGCCAAGGCGCGCGGC
>NZ_JBFTND010000360.1:0-3960 GCF_056397305.1 Cupriavidus sp. 05N40 | reverse complement strand
ATATTGTACCGAAACGCAAAGCTGCCACGCGCAAAACGCTTATTGTGAAATAATATTTCACAATATAAAATGCCAGGTTCAAAAGGAAGAGAACGCGGGTACGTGGAACCGGCCCGCCCTTTCGTTTCCGACAACGTCAATAACGGTTCCACCGACCGGAAGATGCGCCGATGACCAGTCCCCAGCAGCCCACGCCCCAAGACGACCTGAAGCAGCAGCAGCGTGAGGCGCTGCGCAAAGCTGCCCTGGAATATCACGAGTTTCCGACCCCAGGGAAGATCTCGGTCACGCCGACCAAGCCGCTGTCGAACCAGCGCGACCTGGCGCTGGCCTACTCGCCCGGCGTGGCCGCTGCATGCGAGGAGATCGTGGTCGACCCGGCCAACTCCTTCCGCTATACCGCGCGCGGCAACCTGGTTGGCGTGATCACCAACGGCACTGCCGTGCTGGGCCTGGGCGATATCGGCCCCGCGGCCTCGAAGCCGGTGATGGAAGGCAAGGCCGGCCTGTTCAAGAAGTTCGCCGGCATCGACGTGTTCGACATCGAGATCGACGAGAAGGACCCCGAGAAGCTGGTCCAGATCATCGCCGCGCTGGAGCCGACCTTCGGTGGCATCAACCTCGAAGACATCAAGGCGCCGGAGTGCTTCTACGTCGAGCGCAAGCTGCGCGAGCGGATGAAGATTCCCGTCTTCCACGACGACCAGCACGGCACCGCGATCGTGGTGGGCGCGGCCGTGATCAACGGCCTCAAGGTGGTCGGAAAGGATATCGGCAAGGTCAAGCTGGTGGCGTCGGGCGCGGGCGCCGCGGCGCTGGCCTGCCTGGACCTGCTGGTCGACATGGGCATGAAGCTCGAGAACATCTGGGTGACCGACCTGGCCGGCGTGGTCTATGAAGGCCGCACCGAGCTGATGGACCCGGAAAAGGCGCGTTTCTCGCAGAAGACCGACAAGCGCAAGCTGGCCGAAGTCATCGACGGCGCCGACATCTTCCTGGGCCTGTCCGCCGCCGGCGTGCTCAAGCCCGAGATGATCAAGGGCATGGCCGACAAGCCGCTGATCCTGGCGCTGGCCAACCCCAATCCGGAAATCATGCCGGAGCTGGCCAAGGAGGTGCGTCCCGACGCCATCATGGCCACCGGTCGCACCGACTACCCGAACCAGGTCAACAACGTCCTGTGCTTYCCCTTCATCTTCCGTGGCGCGCTGGACTGCGGCGCCACCACCATCACGCGTGAGATGGAAATTGCTGCCGCCAACGCGGTGGCGGARCTGGCGCGCCAGGAGCAGAGCGACATCGTCGCCACTGCCTATGGCATCCAGGACCTGTCGTTCGGCCCCGAGTACCTGATTCCCAAGCCCTTCGATCCGCGCCTGATCGTCAAGATCGCACCGGCCGTGGCCGAGGCCGCCATGAAGTCCGGCGTGGCCGCGCGCCCGATCGCCGACATGGACGCCTACCGTCTGCAACTGCAGCAGTTCGTCTACCATTCGGGCACCCTGATGAAGCCGATCTATGCGGCCGCCCGTCAGGTCGACATGGAGAAGAAGCGCATCGTCTTCGCCGAGGGCGAGGAAGAGCGCGTGCTGCGCGCGGTGCAGGTGATCGTCGACGAAAAGCTGGCCAACCCGATCCTGATCGGTCGCCCGGCCGTGATCGCCCACCGCATCGAGCGCTTCGGCCTGCGCCTGCGCGGCGGCGTTGACTTCACCGTGGTCAACCCGGAGAACGACCCGCGCTTCCGCGACTACTCCGAGGCCTACTTCAAGATGATGGCCCGCCAGGGCGTCACCCAGCAGTACGCCAAGCTGGAAATGCGCCGCCGCACCACGCTGATCGGCGCCATGCTGGTCAAGAAGGGCGAGGCCGACGGCATGATCTGCGGCACGGTCAGTACCACTGCCGCGCACCTGCGCTATATCGACCAGATCCTGGGCGGCACCAATGAGGTCTACGCCGGGATGAACGGGCTGGTCCTGCCGGGCCGCCAGATCTTCCTGGTCGATACGCACGTCAACGTCGACCCGACCGCCGGCCAGCTGGCCGAGATCACCATCATGGCCGCGGAAGAGCTCAAGCGCTTCGGCATCGAGCCCAAGGTTGCATTGCTGTCGCATTCGAACTTCGGCACCTCGGAGGCCGCTTCGGCGCAGAAGATGCGCGAAACGCTGGCGATCCTGCGCGAACGTGCGCCGGAGCTCGAGGTGGACGGCGAGATGCACGGCGATTGCGCTCTCGATCCCAAGCTGCGCGAGACGCTGGTGCCGGATGGCGCGCTCAAGGGCGAGGCGAACCTGCTGGTGTGCCCGAATATCGACGCCGCCAACATCTCGTACAACCTGCTCAAGGTCGCGGCGGGCAACAATGTGGCGATCGGGCCGATCCTGCTCGGGGTCAAGGCGCCGGTGCACATCCTGACGCCTTCGGCCACCGTGCGGCGTATCGTCAATATGACGTCGCTGGTGGTGGTGGACGCGGCCGCCAAGCGCTAAGCCGCTACCTGCCGAGAAAAGCCGGGCTTGCCCGGCTTTTTTTTCGTCCCGCCCCTTGTGCCCCGGTGTGACGCAAAGCCTGGGGTAAGTGGGTGCACACATGTTAATAACACCTTGAAACAATTGGAGTTTTCGTCTGTTCCGAGGGGCGGGGATTGATTATTTAGCGGCATGCGCGTAACCTTATGGCCTTGAAGTGCGCGCGGAATGCACATTTGCGCGATGCCATCGTTATCGCGTCCTCCCCAACAAGACAAGCAACGTGGGTTCCCAGATTTCTCTGACGCAGCGCGCATCGCGATGGATTTCAGCCGCAGGGCTGGCACGGGCAGCAGGCCGGGTGCTGGCGGTCGCGGCGGTATCGTGCGCGCTGGCCCAGCCAGTGCTGGCGCGGCAGACGGCAGACGCCGGCACGGGAACCATCTCGCTGCAGCAGTTGCCCAACGAAGCGCAAACGACGATGGAGCGTATCGAAGCGGGTGGCCCGTTTCCCTACGCCAAGGATGGCTCGAGGTTCGGCAACTACGAGCGCATCCTGCCGCAGAAGTCGCGCGACTATTACCGCGAATACACGGTGAAAACTAACAGCCGGAACCGGGGAGCCAGACGCATCGTATGTGGCGGTGATCAACGCGCCACCAACGACTGCTACTACACGGACGACCACTACAACAGTTTCAAACGGATAGCCAAATGATGACTGACATTTTCGGATTGGGCGACGCCCTTGCCGCCCGCGAAGAGCGCGGCGCCGGAGATGGCTGGCAGCGGGCCCAGACCCAGGCCCAGAATCTTTACGACAACGTGTTGATGATGCCTCGCAACGAGCTCTCGCACCAACCGCCGCTCGCACCCGTTCCCGCAGCCGGCACCGACGGCAGCCAAGAKGGAGCCATGAACCTGTTCAAGACGGTGCGTCCGAACATCGTCCAGTCTATCCGCGCGTTCCGCGTGCCCGAACTCGCCCAGGCGGCGGCGGAGCTCGGCCAGCATTTCCTGTACGCCAACTGCGCGCATTGCCAAAGCAAGGCGGAGGTGCTGGACACCATCGCCACCAGCTTCCTGTTTCCGAAGCACTTCGGCAAGAACTTCGATGCCCTGGCTGACTGCCTGACCGACCTGATCCACAAGGCCGGTGCGCAGCCCGGCTTCGTGATCGTGCTCGAAGGCCTGCCCATTGCGCAGAAGTTCGACAAGGAAGGCCGCGAGGTGCTGCTCGACGTGTTCCGCGACGCGGCCGAGTTCTGGGCCGAGCGCAAGGTCCAGTTCCGCGTGTTCTACTCGTTTGCCTGACACCCGCCTCGCCTGATACCGCGCCAGCCGCGGCGGGCGCGCAGCAAAGACAAAGGCCCGCCTGAGCGGGCCTTTCGTCTACCCGGAGCCGGTCGGCGCCCTGCGTTTCAGCGCCGCCTTCGTCCGCACTTCACGCAGCAGGCGGTACGTGGCCCTGCGGGGTGAGCTTGTC
>NZ_JBFTND010000359.1:0-4025 GCF_056397305.1 Cupriavidus sp. 05N40 | reverse complement strand
GGGCAGTGCCTTCCGGCGCCCCGGCACGGCCGCCGGGCCGGGCACGCATGCACCCGGCCCGGCGCCCAGCCCTTCATCAGTTGTACAGCGCCTTGCCCGAACCGTCCTTCACCGAGGTCTTCCAGGTGGCACGGATCTGGTTCACGACGCTTTCCGGCAGCGGCACGTAGTCCAGGTCGCTGGCCATGCCGGCACCGCTCTTGTAGGCCCAGTCGAAGAACTTCAGCACTTCGGCGCCCTGCGCTGCCTTTTCCTGGCTCTTGTGCACCAGGATGAAGGTCGCGCCCGCGATCGGCCATGCGGTCTTGCCCGGCTGGTTGGTCAGGATCTGGTAGTAGGTCTTGGTCCAGTCTGCGCCCGCGGCGGCGGCCTTGAAGCCGTCGTCACCCGGCTGCACCACCGCACCCGAAGCATTCTTCATGTTCAGGTGGGTCATCTTGTTCTGCTTGGCGTAGGCGTACTCGACATAGCCGATGGCGCCGTTCAGCCGCTGCACGAAGGCGGCCACGCCTTCATTGCCCTTGCCGCCCGTGCCRCCACCCGGCCAGTTSACSGTGGTGCCYTCGCCSACCGARYTCTTCCAGTCCGGGCTSACCTTGGTCAGATAGTTGGTGAAGATGAAGGTGGTGCCCGAACCGTCGGCGCGGCGCACCGGCAGGATGTCCTGGTTCGGCAGCTTGGCGTGCGGGTTCAGCGCCTTGATGGCGGCGTCGTCCCACTTCTTGATCTTGCCCAGATAGATGTTGGCCAGCACTTCGCCGGTGATGGTCAGTTCGCCCGGCTTGATGCCTTGCAGGTTGATCACCGGCACCACGCCGCCGATCACCGTCGGGAACTGCACCAGGCCTTGCTTGACCAGTTCCTCGTCCTTCAGGGGCGCGTCCGAAGCACCGAAGTCGACGGTCTTGGCGCCGATCTGCTTGATGCCGCCGGACGAGCCGATGGATTGATAGTTGACCTTGTTACCCGTTGCCTTTTGGTATGCATCGGCCCACTTGGAATACACGGGCGCCGGGAAGGAAGCGCCAGCACCGGTAATTTCCGCCGCGAACGCAGTGCCCGCCACCACCAACGACACGATGCCTGCTACGGCAGTCTTGACCAGCTTCATATGTCCTCCAGAGACATGGTTGGGGAATGACAATTTTTTGACACGTCGAACTGTATGCCCCGTCTGTGACAATTCCATGACATCACGAAATCTTCTTGCAAGTCGGCCGCAAGTCTCCTGGCGATGGCGCGGGGAGGACGACGAACGCCGCCCAGGAGAGCATCACGAATCACAAGAAGTGCGCAATCTTGCCGGCGGAGGAACCTGGGTGCCGGGCAGCATCGGCGCGCCTTCCCGGCCGTTAATTGCGACCCCGGAAACAACAAAGGCCGGGTTCTCACCCGGCCTCGTCACCAATCACCCGATTCAGCTAACGCCCTGCCTGCTCCGGCAAACGCCCGGCAGTTCCGCAGCGCTGGCTGCCCTCGCCGTCAGGCGCGCAGCGAATCCGCAAGCGTCTGCGCTGCCCGCTCCGCGGTCTCGACCTGCTCGGCCTCGACCATCACGCGCACCACCGGCTCGGTTCCCGAAGCACGGATCAGCACGCGGCCCTTGCCCTCGAGCTGGGGCTCGATGGCGGCGCGCGCGGCGCTCAGGCCGGCGTGGGACTGCCAGTCGAAGCCCTTCTCCACGCGCACATTGATCAGCGTCTGCGGGAACAGCGAAACGCCCTCCAGCAACTGCGCCAGGGTCTTGCCGCTGCGGCGCAGCGCTGCGAGCACCTGCAGGGCGGAGACGATGCCGTCGCCGGTGGTGTGYCGGTCCAGGCACAGCAGGTGGCCGGAGCCTTCGCCGCCCAGCACCCACTTGCGCTTGTTCAGCTCTTCCAGCACGTAGCGGTCGCCCACCTTGGCCCGCACGAACTCCACCCCCTGGCGCTTGAGGGCCAGTTCGACCGCCATATTGGTCATGAGCGTGCCGACCGCGCCTTCCACCTTCTGGCCGGCTCGCAGGCGGTCCTGCACCATCAGATAGAGCAGTTCGTCCCCGTTGAACAGTCGGCCGTCGCGGTCCACCACCTGCAGGCGGTCGGCATCGCCGTCGAAGGCCAGGCCAAGATCCGCGCCGTTGGCCTTGACCGCCTCGATCAGCTTCTGGGGGGCGGTAGCGCCGTAGCCGGCATTGATGTTGCGCCCGTCGGGCTGGTTGCCGATCGAGACCACGTCCGCGCCCAGTTCATGGAAGACGTGCGGCGCGATGTGGTAGGCGGCGCCATGGGCACAATCCACCACCAGCTTGAGCTTGTGCAGGTCCTGCTCGTAGGGGAACGTGCTCTTGCAGAACTCGATATAGCGGCCGGCGGCATCCTCGATGCGGCGGGCGCGGCCGAGGTCGTCGGAGCGCACGCACACCATCGGCTCTTCCAGCGCATCCTCGATGGCCTGCTCCACCGCATCGGGCAGCTTGTCGCCATCGGCGGAGAAGAACTTGATGCCGTTGTCGTAGTAGGGATTGTGGCTGGCCGAGATCACCACGCCGGCCGACAGGCGCAGCGCGCGCGTCAGATAGGCCACGCCAGGCGTGGGCAGCGGGCCGGTCAGCAGCACGTTGACCCCGGCCGAGGTAAAGCCGGCTTCCAGCGCCGCTTCCAGCATATAGCCGGAAATGCGCGTGTCCTTGCCGATCAGGACGGTCGGACGGCTCTGCTCCTGCTGCCGGGCCCCGTGGGCCAGCACCATGCCGGCCGCATAGCCCAGGCGCATCACGAAATCGGGCGTGATGGGCGCCTCGCCGACCCTGCCGCGCACGCCGTCCGTGCCGAAATACTTGCGTGTCATAAGCTCTTTCTCCCGTTGTTCTGTCTTGCGATGCCGACTTGTACTAGCTGGCATCCGCGCAAAGCGATTCATGCCGGATCGCCCACCATGTCTTGAGGGCGTCGACGGTTTGCTCCACATCGTGCACGCGCACGATATATGCACCGCGCTCCACCGCACAGACCGCCGCGGCCAGGCTGGCGGCGACACGCTGCTGCGGCGGCCGGCCGCCCAGGATGGCGCCCAGCGTCGACTTGCGCGACAAGCCTACCAGCAACGGCAGCCCCTCTACCGCCACTTGCCGCAGCCGGYCCAGCAACTGCAGATTATGATCCGGCGTCTTGCCGAAGCCAAAGCCCGGATCGAGGGTGATACGGGCGTCGTCGACGCCGGCGGCGCGCAGCGCGCCCACCCGCTCGCCCAGGAAATCCGTCACCTCGCGGACCACGTCGTCGTAGCGGGGCTGTTCCTGCATGGTCTGCGGGTCGCGTTGCATATGCATGACACACAGCCCGGCCTGCCCGGCCGCCGCTTCGCTGACGGCCTCGAGCGCGCCCGGCATGCGAAAGCCCCAGATATCGTTGATCAGGTCCGCGCCCGCGGCCAGCGCGGCACGCATGACTTCAGGCTTGTAGGTGTCGATCGACAAAGGCCGGCCGCAATCGCGCAGCGCCTCCACCATCGGCAGCACGCGCTCGAGCTCCTGGTCCAGCGGCAATGCAGCCGAGCCGGGCCGGCTTGATTCGCCGCCGATATCGATGATGTCCACGCCCTCGGCGATCATGCGCTCGGCATGGCGCAGCGCCGCGTCGCGCCCGGCATGCTGGCCGCCATCGGAGAACGAGTCGGGCGTGACGTTGAGGATGCCCATTACCAGCGGGCGACGGTCGAGCGCGAAGCGGTAGCGCCCGCACTGGAAATACGAATCAGCGGAGATCGACGACAAGATAGGAAAACCAGGAAACACCAGGGAAGCGGGACCAGCCGCGGCATCGCCGCAGCAATGAAAAAGCCGGCGCACAGGGCGCCGGCTTCAGGCTCGGTAGGCAGCAGGGCAAAAGACCGCGCCCGTTGCTGGCGAGCCGGCCGTTCAGGCCGTGGCAGGCGTGGTGGCAGGAGCCACCGGCGAACCGCCCGACGGGGTGTTACCACCACCGTTCTGGCCGGACGCACCGCGCGGCGGGCGCGGCGGCTTGCCCGCCATGATGTCGTTGACC
>NZ_JBFTND010000358.1:0-4095 GCF_056397305.1 Cupriavidus sp. 05N40 | reverse complement strand
TGGTCACAGTGGAGGTCGTGTCGCCAAAGATCCGTAAGGTGGTCTATGCCAACCCACCCGTGAACCTGATTGTGCCCGAGGCCGTATCACAGCTGCGCGAGGTAGTGAAGTCGTTGAGCGAGGACCCGGCGGTTCAGGTTGTCATCTTCACCAGCAGCACGCCGCGCTTCTTCTTCAACCACTTCGATCTGAGCCAGGCCGCGAATTTCCCCAACTTGCCTGGGGATGATTCCACGCCTGCCTGGGTAGACCTGGTGGTGCGGCTGTCCAAGGCGCCCTTCATCAGCATCGGATCGATCCGGGGACGCACCCGAGGCGGTGGCAACGAGCTGAGCCTAGCGATGGACCTTCGGTACGCGAGCAAGGAGCAAGCGTACTTCTCGCAACCAGAGGTGGGCACCGGCATCGTGCCTGGCGGCGGTGGATCGGAACGGCTGCCGCGCCTGATTGGCCGTGACCGTGCGCTTGAAGCCATCCTAAGCGCTCAGGACTACGACGCCGAAACGGCCGAACGCTACGGCTGGATCACACGCGCCGTTCCTGATGTCGACCTAGATCGCTTTGTGGAGGCAGTTGCGTCGCGTCTAGCCTCGTTTGACAAGGAGGCTCTGGTTGCGGCCAAGGCCCAGGTCAATCGGGCAACTCTGCCGCCGGATGCAGACCTACACGCCGCCTACGGCGAGTACAGCCGCTCCCTTGCCTGGCAGGGCTTCCTCGCTCGCAGGCCGAAGCTCGGGAAGGTCGTGGCCGAGAAGGGGCTCGATTTCGAGCTGCAACTCGGCGAATACCTGGGGAAGCTCGGACAGTAGCCGTCAGGCACACCGAGGGAATCACATCAGAACGGGAGGAAGGTGCCTAATCGAGGCCCCTTCTCCCGCGTGTAAGGCATGCACCAGATCCCGATTCTCGCTAAGGGTGTGTTCGCGGCGCTGAAGAATACGCTGGACGTACGCGCGCTCACCGTTGAAAGCGATGCCTTCGTTTGCAGCAGCGAGAGAATCGAAGACGACGCGGACTGCGTGCAGCAAGAGCAATGCTCCCTGATGCTCGCGAGCCCTGTTGGAAGGGTCTGCCTGGAAGCGCATTGTTGGCAAGACCCTCGGCGCCGGATGGTACTGCAGACCATGAAGTCAAACCATCAACTGGTCTGTCTATCAGTCCAGCCCCATCAATAGGAGATATCCATGTCCACCACCAACAAGACCGCAGTCGTTACCGGCGCCTCTTCAGGCATTGGCGCTGTGTATGCCGATCGCCTCGCTGCTCGCGGCTTCAATCTAATCCTCGTCGCGCGTCGAGCTGACCGACTGGCAGCAGTGTCGGAGCAGCTCTCAAAGGCGTACGGCGTCAATGTCCAGACGCTGACGGCTGACCTCGAGAAAGACGCTGACCTCGCAAAGGTCGAGGCCGTCCTGGCGGAGGAACAGAGCATCAGCCTGCTTATTAACAACGCCGGCATGTCGAAGATGCGCCCGCTCGCCAGCACGGCAGTAAGCGATTCCTTGTCGCAGATTTCATTGAACATCGTAGCCCTAACGCGCCTAACCCATGCGGCGCTGCCGGGGTTCCTTTCGAGGAACGAGGGCGCCATCATCAACATCGCTTCAATCCTTTCCATCCAATACCTGCCTATCAGCGCAGTCTACAGTGGCACGAAGGCATACGTGCTGGCATTTACGCGCAGCCTTCAGAATGAGATCGCAACGACCGGCGTGAAGCTACAACTTGTCCTCCCCGGCGTGACTGCCACGGAAATCTGGACCGAGGGCGCGTCGGGTGTACCACTGGCAGCCATCGACAAAGACAAGGTGATGACCGCCGAAGACATGGTTGACGCTGCCTTGGCCGGGTTCGACAAGGGTGAGTTGGTCACTTGGCCATCGGTGGCGGATGAGAGCTTGTGGTCCAACTTCGATGCCGCTCGGGTCGAGCTTTTTGCAGCGACGCAGACGGGACGCCCTGCACCGCGATATCTGAAGGCCTGACCGTCGATGGGCTCCACCAGTTCGCGGTCGGCAGCCCCGAGATCCCGGCCTGGCAGATACAGGCCACTCAGCCCAGTGCCCCTCTGGTCGCAGCGGACCAGCGCGGCATCGGGATGCTGCACTTTCCTGAGCCCCACATAAATTCGGCTTGAGTTTTGAGACGACCGGTCATATTATACAAGCCCGGCCAGACGTAGACGGGACATCCTTGTGGTGGCCTTACTGCCCTTCCGCTCCGAGCCTGAGCTTGCAGCGACGTACAGGAAAGGTGAGCAATTGTGCTGCCACAGCATGGACGTATGCAGCGCCTGCGCAGCTCTTAACCACCAAGCAGAGACATTAGATATGGGAAACGTGTCAAATCAGATTGAAGAGAAGAACACCTTGGAAGAGGTATGGCAATGGTTCTTTGCAGACTATCTCCCGCGATGGGCCACGGCGGGTGAGCGAGGAGAAGACTCTTCGTTCGTCACCGAATACTGGGGCGCGCCGCTATGGGTAAGCATCGATGACAAGCCGGTCGTCTTGGCAGCGACAGAGGCGGAAGTTGCTGGAATTCTGGCGCCTATCCATGCGCGACTCAAAGCAGCTGGCTACAGCCACACGGCCGTACCCGATCGCCAGGTCACCGTATTCAACAAGAACAGCGCACAGATCAGGGTGATTTGGTCTCGTCGGCGAGCTGACGATTCGGAGATCGAGCGCTGCGTAGTTAACTTCAGTCTAATGAGGCGCGAGGACGGATGGCGTATTTTGCA
This sequence comes from Cupriavidus sp. 05N40, assembly GCF_056397305.1. NCBI lineage: Bacteria > Pseudomonadati > Pseudomonadota > Betaproteobacteria > Burkholderiales > Burkholderiaceae > Cupriavidus > Cupriavidus sp. 05N40. Next base: position 1,352 of record NZ_JBFTND010000358.1, on the reverse strand, counting down.
CATTCAGCAGAAGAGTACAGATGTGGCCGTGCTGTCCGAGGTGTGGTCTGTGCACAGCGTCCTTTCGTGATGACATTGCACCTATATTCTTGAGTAGAGAAATCGTGATATCCGACTTCGCACGCAAAATCACCCCATCTGGGGTCGAGTATCTTTCCAACGGCGGTAGCACCGAGCGGGTCTTGGTATTCGTTCACGGCTGGCGTGACAGCGCCTTGGGTTGGCAGTGGGTGATCGACAACCTCAAGCCCGAAGAGGAATGGCGGATCATCGCGGTCCAGCGGCATGCCGTTGAACGCAGCAACGCAGACACCGCTGGCTTGCTTGAAGACTATGCAGACCAAGTCATCGATGCAATAACAGATGGTGCGGCGCCAGAGAGCGTCATCGTGCTAGTGGGGCAGTCAATGGGAGCGCCTGTCGCCGAATTGGCGGCATCGCGAATCGCACAGCGGCTTCAAGGTCTGGTGCTCCTCACACCAGCTCCTCTCGCTGGCACTCCTCTTCCGCCCGAGGCACGGGAAGCCTTCGAGGCTGGTGCACGTGACCTGGACCGGGTCAATGCTGGGCTTAATCGCGTCGGTCTGGCTGTAAGTGTCAACGCAGAGACTCAATTGCGCATGATCCTTGCCACGCCGGCGGAGTCAGAGCATTCCACCTTGCAAACATTGGCATCGTGGATCGGTGGGCATCCTGGCGGCCAGCTGCCATCGTTAGTGACTGCACCGACACTGGTGTTGGTAACGGATGACAAGGCCTTTCCCGAAGAAATGCTCCGCGAAGTGGTCGCGCCGCGGTTCCAGAACGTCCAAATTGGCGAGGTGCGCGACGCGGGACATTTCCCTCACCTTGAGCGGCCGGAGGCGGTGGCCAGGGTGGTCGAAGACTTCGTTTCGAATCTTTAAAGGAAGGAATTCGACCCTCCGAACATAGGGGCTCCCGGCAGGTCAAGGTGGTCCATATGGTGCCAGCATGTCCGACTCTGCGTAGTGCGCAGGGCGAAGTGATATGCACCTAGATAGTCCATGAGGTAGACGGTTTGGATAATTCTGTCCATAACAAGCGCGGGCTTGAGACACGCAATAAGCTGATAACAGCTGGCCTTTCAGAATTCCATTCCCACGGATTCAATGGCGTAGGGATTGGCGACATCGTTAAGACTGCAGGCGTTCCAAAAGGATCGTTCTACAACCTTTTCGAAAGCAAGGAAGCATTTGCTGCGGAGGTGGTTGATCATTATTTCGAACTCGGCCTGAGCAAGCTAAATGAGTTCTTCGGCAACGCAGATCTTCTTCCAGTGGACCGGTTGCGTGGTTACTTCGGTGAGCGAATCAGCCACTTCGCAACGCTCG
>NZ_JBFTND010000357.1:0-4099 GCF_056397305.1 Cupriavidus sp. 05N40 | reverse complement strand
GGCCGGGCCCAGGCTGGGTCCAGCACTCCGACCAAGGTAATCCGCTCCAGGTGTTGCCGATATGGGATTCCAATAACGCGCTCTTAGCGGGCGCACCCGGCGAAGGAGGAGAGGTCGCTCCTGAAAAGAGCTGACGTTTGAATGCCCACCTGCAAGCGCCGGCCAACGGCCGGTCCTGGCTAATGGATTCAACCGGTCGAGTTGGAGGGCGCATTGGGGGCCAGGGAATTGATCCCCGGGCATCGGCCCGGATGCATCATGCGCCGGCCATGGTTTCCGCCGTGACGTCCCACCCTGCATCGATGCCACCGGGGAGCATTTGTCCACGGTCTTCACCCACTTCAGCGTCTATCAGCCGGTTCAGCTTGTCGTTCATGGCGAGAAGCAGATCGCGGTGGCTGCTGTCTGCCGCCAGATTGTGCATCTCGAACGGGTCGGCCTGCAGATCGTATAGCTCCACGTCATTGAACCGGTTGAGCTGTTCCAGCGTGGTGGGCCGGTTATGCTGCTTGGGCGAGAAGTACCGTGCGAAGGTGTAGCGTCCATCGTAGACCGAACGTACCGCGCCCCGCTTCATCAGGTTGGGCCGGATGCCGGCGCTCTTGAGCTGGTCCGGCTTGCCGCCCTTTTGCAGGTAGTCCACTGCCTTGAAAAGAAAGTCGCCATCGAGATAGGCGAGCATGTTGTAGCAGAACAGCGCGCCATTGCGGACGACTTCCAGGCCTGCCTGGTCGGGCGCGTCGAGTAGCCCCGAGAAGTCCTTCCCTGCCAGCCCCTTGACGATGGCAACGCGCTTGTCGGCGCCGATGCCAGTCATCGCAATCAAGGTCGGCGCGATGTCCAGGTGCGATGTGACTGCGCGGCATTGCCTGCCACCCTGATAGGCGGGGTGAGCGATGATCAGCGGGACGTTGTTCTGCTCCCGATACGAGACGGCGCCCTTGGCGTGGAGCTGGTGGGCACCATCCATGTCGCCGTGGTCGGACGTGAGGATCACGATGGTCTTGTCGGTGAGGCCGCTGGCGTCGAGTTCGGCCAGGACGGCCGCGATATTGCGGTCCACATCGCGCATGCAGTTCAGGTAGTAGTTGTGCCGCCGGCGCCAGCGCGCGTCCTCGTTTGGAATGGCGCCGACCAGCGCATCGTGCGAGCGAAGGAAATCGCGGTGCGCCGGCGGCCGCCCCGGCGCATCGAGGGCCTGCGCCCGGCTTGCCGGCAGCGTGAAGTCCCACTGCCTGGCATACAGCGGGTCAACCGGGTCGCGGGCGACATGGGCGAGTCCGCGCTTTGCCTGGACCTCGGTTCCGGGAGCGTCGGTGTCGTAGAACATCACGTCATGCGGGTTGACCAGGTTGACCGCGAGGAACCATGGCTTGCCTTGTGCCGCCAGCTCGCGGCCTTTTCCGCGCAGCCAGCTCACGCCCATTGCGGCGATCACCCCGTCGTGCAGGTAGCCGCCGCTTGTGTGGGCAATGATGTCGCCAATGCCGACGTAATCAGAGAAGCCGTAGGCTTCCATTTCGGCGGTAAAGATCTTGGTGGGTGTGCCGAGCTTGTTGACCGTCTCGAATTCCTTGGTGAGATGCCACTTGCCCTTGTACGCGGTGTAGTAGCCTGCGTCGCGAAGCATGTCGCCGAGCGTGCGTGTCTCGGTCGACATACTGCTGATCCACGGGAAGTTGGTGTTGTCGAACATCCGCGTCTGCTGGATGTGCTGCCCCGCGTAAAGCACGGAGCGCGATGGCGTACAGACGCACGAGTTGATCTGATGGTTCACAAACGTGGTGCCGCTCTTCGCCAGGCGCTCGTGTGCGGGCAGGCGATAGTCCGCCGGCAGGTCTCCAGGCTGGAAATGGCGCTCCTGATCGACCAGGATGAAGAGAATGTTAAACGGGCCCGCCGGGCGGCCACCCATGGCGGGTGCTGGCTTGTCGGCATCGGGCGTTGCGGCCTGCGTGCTTTCGCCCGAGCCAAGGCTCAACGCCACGGCGCCCTGCCCGGCCGTGCGCAGGAACTCCCGGCGCGTCAGCGTGGACCCCGGTTCCTTGTCATTTGCCATCACGCCTCCTCATCCATGGCGCTCGCCGCATGGCGGACTTCCGGATCGCGGCATGCTATCGGGCAGGTAAGACTACCGCAGCCTATCAATATCGCTCTTGAGCGACAAGCCGATTTGCTGCCGCTACTGCGTGTTGAACGTTGCCCACCGCACATAAGGGAGTTGACGCTGTGGCGAGGCCTGGAGCAAAGCGGCGGGGCTCATAACGGTGTCCTGAAGGACGACGAACATCTCAGGGAACCACATGTCGAGCCCGCGCTAACGGCAGTCGCCGCCATACCGCTTGCCGCATACCTTTCGCAGCAAGTCGCTCCCGCTACTTTTCATCGGGAGGTTTGCATGATCGACCTGAGCAGCCACTTGCACCCTCGATCATGTGGCGCTTGCCTAACAACTTGTAGCTGTCATTGGTCGTCTTGACTCTTGACTTGAACGGGAGCACCAGTCGCATGAGGTAGCGGACAGGAAAAACTGCCCCAATGGACTAGTCTTGACCATATCGCCCGGCTAGCGGTGCAAGCCGGCGCCCTTGCCTTGCGCTACTGATCGTGGCCGTCGGGTGTTCGCCGATACCCGATCGTTTGAGCGGAGAAGAACCGATGAGTGAATCAACAAGTGGATCCGTCAAGGTGGGCGTCATCACCGACATGACAGGTCCCCTCTCGTTCCTGGGTATCGCCAATGCAAATGTGGCCAGAATGGTGATCGATGAGATCAACGCAAGGGGTGGTTTGTTGGGACGGAAGATCGATCTGTACCTCGAGGACAGCGCAACGACCGATAGCGTCGGGGAAGCCAAGGCGAGGAAGCTCGTCCAGCAAGATCAGGTCGACGTTGTCTTGGGCGGCATTTACAGCTCCATGCGGCAAGCCATCAAGGGCTCTGCTGTCTTGCAGGGCAAGAAGCTCTACATCTATCCGGAGCAATACGAAGGAGAGGAATGCCACCCGCTGATCTTCTGCACCGGCCCGGTGCCGGCTCAGCAGCTTGAATCCACGATTCCATGGCTGATGCAGAAAACCGGAGCAAAGAAGTTCTACTGCCCATCGGCTGATTACATCTGGCCGCGCACGATGAACAGGAAGCTGCGTGAGGTGGCAACCGCCCATGGCGGCTCGATCGTCGGCGAGGAGTACTTTCCGCTCGACCACACCGACTATGGAGCGACAATCGAAAAGATCATCTCCAGCGCAGCCGAGGTGGTATTCAACACGATAGTTCCGCCCGGCCTGGGGTCGTTCCTCGAACAACTCCATCAGTCCGGCTTCATGAAGCGCGGCGGCCAGCTCGTGTGCACGTACTTCGAGGAGAACTTCCTGGGCTTCTTTCCGCCGGAACAAGTGGAGGGCCTGTACAGTTGCCTCGACTACTACCAGAACGTCAGCGATCCTTTTAGCAAGGAACTGCTGGCGCAGTATGACAAGCTCTATCCAGGCGACGCCAAATTCACCGCTGGCAGCGCAGCCACCGGCATGTACCGTGGCCTGAAACTCTGGGAGGCGGCGGTAAAAGAAGCCGGCTCACTGGACCAGGATGGTGTGATCAAAGCACTGGACCACGCGAAGATCGCTCAGGGGCCGGGCGGCCCGGCTGAAATGGTGCCCGGCCAGCATCACGTCCGGATGAACATGTATATCGCCCAGGTGAAGGGCACGAAATTCGAAATCGTCAAGGACCTGGGGGCCATGGATCCGAAGGAGACCGACTCTAGTATTTGAAATAGTGTGCAAAAGTGTATAATTATTGCCATGGAGCGCACATATAGCACTGGAAAGGCTGCCGAAATGCTCGGCGTGTCTGTGAAGACTTTGCAGCGATGGGAACGCGAGGGTCGGCTCATTCCGGCCTCTCGAAGTGATAGCAATCGGCGCGTCTATACCGAACAGCAACTGGCCGACTTCCGCGGCCTTCAGCGCTCGGGCGGCAAGGCACCCACTCGCGTGGTGGTCTATTGCCGAGTGTCCAGTGCCGCTCAGAAGCCGGATTTAGCCAATCAGCGGCGGGTCATGGAGGAGTTTGTTGTCGCGCGCGGGCTTGCAA
>NZ_JBFTND010000356.1:0-4101 GCF_056397305.1 Cupriavidus sp. 05N40 | reverse complement strand
CTCCTGTGCCTTCTCGCGCACCGAGCAGGTGTTGAAGAGGATCACGTCCGCGTCCTCGGGGTTGTCGGTCTTCTCCAGGCCTTCGGTGGCATGGAGCACGTCCACCATCTTGTCCGAGTCGTACTCGTTCATCTGGCAGCCGTACGTTTTGACAAATACTTTCTTCATGGTGCCGGTCTCAGTGGTTTACCTGGGGGCATCAGGGTTTGGGGGGACAAATACGCCCGGCGCCACGGCTGCGCGCCGCGGCCCGGGTAGCGATCATCGCGCCGCTTTCTGTTCCAGCTCGCTCAGCACCCAGGCCGTCAGCAACTGGCCATAGAGATCGAGCTTGAAGCGTACCGGCAGCTTCTGGCCGGCCACGGAGCCGATCGTCAGCAACTGGTTGTCGGTGCCGAACAACCGCAGCCCGGGCGCCACGCCCACGGTCTTGCCGTCGAGCGTGGCCGTCTGCGGCGCCGCCGGCGACGGCGCGGCCATCACCAGCCTGGCCTTGCCCGCGTCCGCGGGAATCACCCGCAGCGGCGCTTGCGCCTGCGCGCCTGCCGGCAGCAGGACGGCGCCCGCGGCGAGCGAAGCGGCAAGCAGGCAGGCACGGACGAACAGGGCAGGGCGCGCGGCACGGTTGGCTGGCATGGAGGCTCCGGCGTGGGGTTCGGGAACTGGGTTCGGAAAACGCTGGGACGCCTCGGAAAGCGCGGCGTAACCCACCATTCTACCGCGCTCGCGGGGCCTCCCGCGCTGCGCGCATGCCGGGCTAGAAAAGGCTGGATGCCTCTTGCAGCACACGTTGCTTGGACACGGTGCCCATCAGTTCCCGCCCGGCCACATCGCGGATCAGCGGGATCCGATTGAGCGCGTGATGGGTGAACAGTTGCAAGGCGTCGGGCAGGTGCGATTCGGGCGTCAGCGTGGGGAAGTCGCGCTCGCACAATCCCAGCAGCGCCGCCCCGGGCTGCTCGCGCAGCGCGCGCTGCACGGCGTGGATCGACAGCGCCCCGAGCAGGCGGCCATCGGGGCAGACCAGGTAGAGATAGCGCGTGCCGGTCTCGGCGAACTTGTCGCTGGCCTGCCCGAGCGTGGCGTCGGGGCCGATGGTGGTGTCGGTGGGATCGCACAGCCCGGCCAGCGTCAGCGCCCGCGCGCGCTCGGCCGCGGCCGAGGCTTGCGTACGCTCGGCCACCACACTATAGAGGGACAGCGTCTGGCAGCGCGAAGCCGTGTAGTAAGCCGCCGCCGCGCCGATCATGCCGGGCAGCAGCAGCGCCGGCGCCAGCGTCATCTCGAACACCATCAGCACGGACATCAGCGGCGCCTGGCTGGTGGCCGCGAGGAAGGCGCACATGCCCACCAGGGGCAGCAGCGGCGCGCCGCTGCCGCCGGGCACCGCGGGCGCCAGCAACTGGCCGAGCGCCGCGCCCACGAACAGCGACGGGGTGAACACCCCGCCCACCGCGCCCGAGCCCATGCTCAGCACGGTGGCCAGCAACTTGGCCAGCAGCACGCCGGCCAGCGGCACGCTGAGCGGGTGCGCCTGCAGGATCGACTGGATGGTGTAGTAGCCGTTGCCGACCACCTCGGGCACCCAGATCGCCAGCACGCCCACCATCGCGCCACCCAGCGCGAGGCGCGGCACCAGCCCGCCGGGCAGCCGCGAGAAGGCGCCCTTGGCCATCGCCGAGGCGCGCATGAAGCCGGCGCCGGCCACCCCGGCCAGCACGCCCAGCAGCGCGGCGGCCACGAGCATCGGCGGGTGCAGCATGTCCGATGGCACCACGAGCCCGGGATAGAGCGGCTGCAGGCCACCGTGCAACTGGCTGACCACGGTGCCTGCCACCGAGGCAAGGAACAGCGGCATCAGCCGCTGCACCGCCACCGCGCCAAATACCACCTCGGCGACGAACACCGCGGCCGAGAGCGGCGTGTGGTAGACCGAGGCCAGGCCGGCCGCGGCCGCGCAGGCAGTGAGCATGCGCCGCAGGTTGGTGTCGCCGTCCGGGCCCGGGCGCGTGCGCGCCGACGGGAAGAGCGATCCGCACAGCGCCGCCAGCTGGATCATGGCGCCTTCCTTGCCCACCGAACTCCCGGTGACGATGGAGCAGAACGAAGACAGCGCCCGCAGCAGGGTGATGCGCACCGGCAGGCGTCCGGTGCCGCTGGCAACCGCCTCCATATAGTCGGAGACGCCCGGCTGGGCCGCGTTGAGCCGCGCGGCGGCGGTCAGCAGCAGGCCGGCGACCACGCCCCCGAGCGTCGGGATGACCACGCGCCAGGCCAGCGCCAGTCCCGCGAACACCGTGACGATATCGGCACGCGTGCCGAACATGACCAGGCCGCTGGCGTCCAGCGCCTCCTTGAACAGGGTGGTGACGATGGCAGCGGCGATCCCGACCGGGATGGCCGTGAAAAGCGTGACTTCCTGGTCTTCGATGAATCGGAACCGCATCGTGTCTGCATCCGGGGGCGAGGGGCCAAGCGCCGGCCTGCGCCCGTGCGCCGCGCGGCCACGGGCCAGGCCGGGCAAGGCTTGGCTGGCAGCATCATAGCGCAGCGCACGCCTCTTTTTTCCAGGGGGCCTTGCAAAGAGGCGTGCCGCGCGCAATGACGCGGTGAACTTTCTGAAACAGGTGCGGCACCTGCGCGCAAACGCCAGGCTGTTACACTAGCGGTCTTTCCTCCAAAGAAGCGGGGGCAGTCGCCTCGCTTCGCCGGTCGTGTTTCCCGGTTTTCGGTTTTCTCACTCACGTCGCCCCCGCGATTGGCGCACCACGTGCGCAAAGGGCGGCCGAAGCGTCAATTCATGTCTTTTTCCGAACTTGGCTTGTCCGACAAGCTTGTGCGTGCCGTGGCCGAACAAGGCTATACCACGCCGACCCCGATTCAAGCGCAGGCGATTCCCGCCATCCTCAAGGGAGGCGACCTGCTCGCCGGCGCGCAGACCGGCACCGGCAAGACGGCCGGTTTCACGCTGCCGCTGCTGCAACTGCTGTCCCAATCCCCGGCCAGCCGCGAGCCCGTGCGCGGTCAGCGCGCGCCGGTGCGCGCACTGGTCCTGACCCCCACCCGTGAACTGGCGGCGCAGGTCGAGGAAAGCGTGCGCAACTACGGCAAGTACGTCAAGCTGCGCTCGATGGTGATGTTCGGCGGCGTGGGCATCAACCCGCAGATCGAACAGCTCAAGCGCGGCGTCGACATCGTCGTGGCCACCCCGGGCCGCCTGCTGGATCACTTGTCCCAGCGCACCATCGATCTCTCGCACGTGGAAATGCTGGTGCTGGACGAAGCCGACCGCATGCTCGACATGGGCTTCATCCACGACATCCGCAAGATCCTGAACGTCCTGCCGCCGAAGCGCCAGAACCTGCTGTTCTCGGCCACCTTCTCGGACGAGATCCGTGGCCTGGCCGACCGCCTGCTCGACAACCCCGCCTCGATCGAGGTGGCACGCCGCAATACCACCGCGGAAACCGTCGCCCAGCGCGTCTACCCGGTGGACCGCGAGCGCAAGCGCGAACTGCTGGCCCACCTGGTGCGCGAGCACGACTGGCACCAGGTGCTGGTGTTTACGCGGACCAAGCACGGCGCCAACCGCCTGGCCGAGCAGCTCGACAAGGAAGGCCTGTCGGCGCTGGCGATCCACGGCAACAAGAGCCAGTCCGCCCGCACGCGCGCGCTGACCGAGTTCAAGGCCGGCACGCTGCGCCTGCTGGTGGCTACCGATATCGCCGCGCGCGGGATCGACATCGACCAGCTGCCCCACGTGGTCAACTACGACCTGCCCAACGTGCCTGAAGACTATGTGCACCGGATCGGCCGTACCGGCCGCGCCGGCGCAGAGGGCGAGGCGATCTCGCTGGTGTGCGTGGACGAGGCCGCGCTGCTGCGCGATATCGAGCGCCTGATCAAGCGCCAGATCGAGAAGACCGTGCTGCCGGGCTTCGAGGTGGACCCCTCGATCCCGCCCGAGCCGATCCAGAAGGGACGGCAGGCACGCGGCCAGGGCAATGGCGGCGGCGGTGGCCGCGGCCGTGCCCCGGCTCCGGCGGGCGGCGGCCAGCCGCGCGCGCGCGCGCCGGAAGGCGGCGAGCGCCAGCAGCGTCC
>NZ_JBFTND010000355.1:0-4124 GCF_056397305.1 Cupriavidus sp. 05N40 | reverse complement strand
ACTTCAACGACACCTGGCTTGCCGCCGAATGGGGCCACCCGTCGGACAACCTCGGCGGCATCCTCGCCACCRCCGACTGGCTCTCGCGCACCAGCGTGGCCGCCGGGCGCAAGCCGCTGACCATGAAAGACGTGCTCACCGGCATGATCAAGGCCCACGAGATCCAGGGCTGCATCGCGCTGGAAAACTCCTTCAACAAGGTCGGCCTGGACCACGTGGTGCTGGTCAAGGTGGCGTCCACCGCCGTGGTCGCCCAGATSCTCGGCCTCACGCGCGACGAGATCATCAACGCGGTGTCGCTGGCGTGGGTCGACGGACAGTCGCTGCGCACCYACCGCCACGCTCCCAACACCGGCAGCCGCAAGAGCTGGGCCGCCGGCGATGCCACCAGCCGCGCCGTGCGCCTGGCGCTGATCGCCAGGACCGGCGAGATGGGCTATCCCTCGGTGCTGTCGGCCAAGGGCTGGGGCTTCTACGACGTGCTGTTCAAGGGCCAGCCCTTGCGCTTCCAGCGCCCCTACGGCTCGTACGTGATGGAGAACGTACTGTTCAAGATCTCCTTCCCGGCCGAATTCCACTCGCAGACCGCGGTGGAGGCCGCGATGACCCTGCACGGCCAGCTTGCCGCCACAGGCCGCACCGCGGCGGACATCGGGCGCGTCACCATCCGCACGCACGAGGCCTGCATCCGCATCATCGACAAGCAGGGCCCGCTGGCGAACCCCGCCGACCGGGATCACTGCATCCAGTACATGGTCGCCGTGCCGCTGCTGTTCGGCCGGCTGACCGCCGAAGACTACGAAGACAAGGTCGCGGCCGACCCGCGCATCGACGCGCTGCGCGACAAGATCGCCTGCGTGGAAGACACCGCCTTCACCGCGGACTACCATGATCCCGGGAAGCGCTCGATCGCCAATGCCCTGACCGTGGAACTGAACGACGGCACGGTTTTGCCAGAAGTGGTGGTGGAATATCCGATCGGCCACAGGCGTCGCCGCGAAGACGGCATCCCCCTGCTGGTGGAGAAATTCAAGACCAACCTGGCGCGCCGCTTCCCGCCCAGGCAGCAGGAGGCCATCCTGGCCGTGTCGCTCGACCAGGCACGCCTGGAGGCGATGCCGGTCCACGAGTATGTGGATCTGTACGTGATCTGAGCAAAGCGGCCGCGCAACGCGCGCTGGCTTGCCCTACAATCGACGCGGTGCATGCAGTGGCAAGGCCTCGTCGGCGCAAGGCCGCACGCAGCAGCCGGAAGCAAGGCCAGGAAGCAGGAACCCAGAAGCAAAAAAAAGCAGCAAGGCAGAAGCAGCAGCAAGCATGAACACGGCGCCTCGCCGGCGCCCGCGCCGCACTGCGGGCTGGTTCCAGCGCCCGCAGTGCGGCCCGAGCAGCAAGACCGGTTTACGAGTCCAAGCTAGTCCGCACCATCTTTCGAATGGAGTAAGGCAATGCCCCACAATCTCAATAAGACTCTGAAAGAATTCAAGATCAGCCCCGGCGTCAAGGGCCAGTACTATTCCCTGCCGAAACTGGGCAAGGCACTGGGCGTGGCGGTCGAGCGCCTGCCGGTATCGATTCGCGTCGTGCTCGAATCGGTGCTGCGCAACTGCGACGGCAAGAAGGTCACCGAAGAACACGTGCGCCAACTGGCCAACTGGCAGCCGGTTGCCGAGCGCGTGGACGAAATCCCCTTCGTGGTAGCCCGCGTGGTGCTGCAGGACTTCACCGGCGTGCCGTTGCTGGCCGACCTGGCCGCCATGCGCAACGTGGCCGAGAAGATGGGCAAGAACCCCAAGAAGATCGAGCCGCTGGTCCCGGTGGACCTGGTGGTCGACCACTCGGTGCAGATCGACCATTTCCGCGAGAAGAAGGCGCTGGACCTCAATATGCAGCTGGAATTCCAGCGCAATAACGAGCGCTACCAGTTCATGAAGTGGGGCATGCAGGCCTTCGACACCTTCGGCGTGGTGCAGCCGGGCTTCGGCATCGTGCACCAGGTCAACCTGGAGTACCTCGCGCGCGGCGTGCACAAGAAGGACGGTGTGTACTACCCCGACACCCTGGTCGGCACCGACAGCCACACCACCATGATCAACGGCATCGGCGTGGTGGGCTGGGGCGTGGGCGGCATCGAGGCGGAAGCCGGCATGCTGGGCCAGCCGGTCTACTTCCTGACGCCGGACGTGGTCGGCGTGGAACTGAAGGGCCGCCTGCGCGAAGGCGTCACCGCTACCGACCTGGTGCTGACCATCACCGAAATGCTGCGCCGCGAAAAAGTGGTCGGCAAGTTCGTCGAGTTCTTCGGCGAAGGCACGGCGAGCCTGGCGCTGCCGGACCGCGCCACCATCGGCAACATGGCGCCCGAGTACGGCGCCACCATGGGCTTCTTCCCGGTCGACGAAAAGACCATCGACTACTTCAAGGGCACCGGCCGCACGGAAGAGGAGATCGCCGCCTTCGAAGGCTATTTCCGCGCCCAGAACATGTTCGGCGTGCCCAAGGCCGGCGAAATCGACTTCACCAAGGTCGTCACGCTCGATCTCGGCACCGTGGCTCCCTCGCTGGCCGGCCCSAAGCGCCCGCAGGACCGCATCGAGATCGGCAACGTCAAGACCACCTTTGCCTCGCTGTTCGCCAAGCCGACCGCCGAGAATGGCTTCAACAAGGACATCGCCGAGCTGGACAAGACCTACACCACGGCCGACGGCGTGAACGTGAAGAACGGCGACGTGCTGATCGCCGCCATCACCTCCTGCACCAACACCTCCAACCCGAGCGTGCTGCTGGCCGCCGGCCTGCTGGCCAAGAAGGCGGTGGAAGCCGGCCTGAAGGTGGCGCCGCACATCAAGACCTCGCTCGCTCCCGGCAGCCGCGTGGTGACGGAATACCTGCAGGCCACCGGCCTGCTGCCCTACCTGGAAAAGCTGGGCTTCGGCGTGACCGCCTRCGGCTGCACCACCTGCATCGGCAACGCCGGCGACCTCACGCCGGAGCTCAATGAGGCCATCACCAAGAACGACCTGGTGGCCGCCGCGGTGCTGTCSGGCAACCGCAACTTCGAGGCGCGCATCCACCCGAACATCCGCGCCAACTTCCTGGCCTCGCCGCCGCTGGTGGTGGCCTACGCCATCGCCGGCAACGTCACGCGCGACCTGATGACCGAGCCGGTGGGCGTCGGCAAGGGCGACCGCGATATCTACCTGGGCGACATCTGGCCGACCTCGGAGGAAATCCACGCCCTGCTGAAGTTCGCCATGGACGCGGACGTCTTCCGGACCAACTACGAGCAGGTCAAGAAGCCGAGCAAGCTGTGGGCCAAGGTCAAGGGCACCAAGGGCCAGGTCTACGACTGGCCCGCGTCAACCTATATCGCCGAGCCGCCCTTCTTCCAGGACTTCGGCATGGAGCCGGCCGCGACCCAGTCCAGCGTGCGCAATGCGCGCGCGCTCGGCGTCTTCGGCGATTCCGTGACCACCGACCACATCTCGCCGGCCGGCTCGATCAAGGAAACCTCGCCCGCGGGCAAGTACCTGCAGGCCAACGGCGTGCTCAAGGCGGACTTCAACAGCTACGGCTCGCGCCGCGGCAACCATGAAGTCATGATGCGCGGCACCTTCGCCAACGTGCGCATCAAGAACCTGATGCTGCCGGTCAAGCCCGACGGCTCGCGCGTGGAAGGCGGCGTCACGCTGCACCAGCCCTCCGGCGAAGAAATGTCGATCTACGACGCCGCCATGAAGTACATCGCCGAAGGCACGCCCACCGTGGTGTTCGGCGGCGAGGAGTACGGCACCGGCTCGTCGCGCGACTGGGCGGCCAAGGGCACCCAACTGCTCGGCGTGAAGGCCGTGATCACGCGCAGCTTCGAGCGCATCCACCGCTCCAACCTGGTCGGCATGGGCGTGCTGCCGCTGCAGTTCAAGGGCAGCGACAGCGTGCAGTCGCTCGGCATCATCGGTAACGAGACCTTCGACATCGAAGGCATTGAGGGCGACCTCAAGCCGCAGCAGGACGTCACGCTGGTGATCAAGCGCTCCAATGGCGACGTGCAGCGCGTCCCGGTGTTGCTGCGCATCGACACGCCGATCGAAGTCGACTACTACAACCACGGCGGCATCCTGCCG
>NZ_JBFTND010000354.1:0-4131 GCF_056397305.1 Cupriavidus sp. 05N40 | reverse complement strand
GCCCTGGGCATGGTCCTGACGGCCCGCCACCAGATGCGATTCCACCATCACGCCGACGATGCGCTCGTCGCCCGCGGCCATCTGGCGGCCGATGTCCTCGCAGACGGGGATCTGGTTCTCGTGCTTCTTGCTGCTGTTGGCATGCGAGGCATCGATCATCAGGCGCGCGGCGAGGCCTGCCTTGGAGATCGCTTCGCAGGCTTCCTGCACGCTGGCGGYGTCGTAGTTCGGCGCCTTGCCGCCGCGCAGGATGATGTGGCAGTCCTCGTTGCCCGAGGTCGACACGATGGCGGAGTGGCCGCCCTTGGTCACCGACAGGAAATGGTGGGGCTGCGAGGCGGCCTTGATGGCGTCCACGGCAATCTTGACGTTGCCGTCGGTGCCGTTCTTGAAGCCGACCGGGCACGACAGTCCCGAGGCCAGCTCGCGGTGCACCTGGCTTTCGGTGGTGCGCGCGCCGATGGCGCCCCAGCTGACCAGGTCGGCGATGTACTGCGGGCTGATCATGTCGAGGTACTCGGTGCCGGTCGGCACGCCGAGCTCGCTGATGTTCAGCAGCAGCTCGCGCGCGGTGCGCAGGCCGTCGTTGATCTTGAAGCTGCCGTCCATGTGCGGGTCGTTGATCAGGCCCTTCCAGCCCACCGTGGTGCGCGGCTTCTCGAAATACACCCGCATCACCACTTCCAGCTCGCCGGCGAAACGATCGCGCTGCACCTTGAGCAGCTTGGCGTATTCGAGCGCGGCGCGGGTGTCGTGGATGGAGCAGGGTCCGATGATGACGATCAGGCGGTCATCCATGCCGTGCAGGATCCGGTGCATGGCCTGGCGCGCGCCGTAGATCACGTCGGACGCCTTTTCGGAGCACGCGAACTCGCGGATCAGGTGCGCCGGCGGCAGCAGTTCCTTGAGTTCGCGAATGCGCAGGTCGTCGGTGTTCTTCAGCATGATGGCTCCGGATTTTGTGGGTCGTGAGTTTGGGTGTCTGGGCTAGAGCTTGGGTGCGGGCCGGGATAAAAAAAGCCGCCAGGTTCGCTGGCGGCTTTTTTTGAATCCTGGGGGCGCTTACGATCGTCCCTCTCCATCCGCCAGCGGTGTGAGATCGCTAAAAAAGTAAAAGTAAAACTTGGCGGACATGGATTGGATCAGGCTCGGGTGTCGTATGTTCTTTGCGGCAACGCGTCAGAGGATGGCATTAAATTGCGCCGGACCTGCCGATTCTGCCGGCAGCGGCGGTTGACCATCGCGCAACGAAGCATCTTTATAGCGCTTTTTGCGGGGCTTGGCAAGCGCCGCGCGGGCGCCGGCAGTGCCCCGCGGGGTTCAGGCCGTGCCGCCCACGGTCATGTTCTCGATGCGCAGGGTCGGCTGGCCGACGCCCACCGGCACGCTCTGGCCTTCCTTGCCGCACACGCCCACGCCGGAATCCAGTCGCATGTCATTGCCGATCATGGTGACGTCCTTGAGCGATTCCGGACCGTTGCCGACCAGCGTGGCACCCTTGACCGGGGCGGTGATCTTGCCGTCCTCGATCAGGTAGGCCTCGCTGGCGGAGAACACGAACTTGCCGTTGGTGATGTCGACCTGGCCGCCGCCGAAATTCACCGCATAGAGGCCGCGCTTGACGCTGGCGATGATCTCTTGCGGGTCGCGGTTGCCGTTGAGCATGTAGGTGTTGGTCATGCGCGGCATGGGCAGCGCAGCATAGCTCTCGCGGCGCGCATTGCCGGTCACCGGCATCTTCATCAGGCGCGCGTTGAGCGTGTCCTGCATATAGCCCTTGAGGATGCCGTCCTCGATCAGCGTGGTGCACTGGGTCGGGTTGCCCTCGTCGTCGAGGTTGAGCGAGCCGCGGCGGTTGGCCAGCGTGCCATCGTCCACCACGGTCACGCCCTTGGCCGCCACGCGCTCGCCCATGCGGCCGGCGAAGGCCGACGAGCCCTTGCGGTTGAAGTCGCCYTCCAGGCCGTGGCCGAYGGCTTCGTGCAGCAGCACGCCGKKCCAGCCCGGSCCSAGCACCACGGTCATGGCGCCGGCCGGGGTGGGGCGCGCCTCCAGGTTCACCAGCGCCGAAGCGACAGCCTCGTCCACGTACTTGCGCAGCAGGTCGTCGGTGAAATAGCCGTAGGCGTAGCGTCCGCCGCCGCCGGAGGAGCCGATCTCGCGCCGGCCGTTCTGCTCGGCGATCACCGTGACCGAGACGCGCACCAGCGGGCGCACGTCGGCGGCGATGACGCCGTCGCTGCGCGCCACCAGCACCACGTCGTATTCGCCGGCCAGGCCCGCCATGACCTGCACCACGCGCGGGTCCTTGGCACGCGCCATGCGTTCCACGCGTTCGAGCAGCGCCACCTTGTCGGCCGCTGCCATGGAGTCGAGCGGATCGTTGGGCGAGTACAGGTTGCGCCCGCCCTGGGAGGCCAGCTTGCCCGCCACCTTGACGCGGCCGCTGCCGGCGCGGCCGATGGTGCGGGTGGCGGCGCCGGCCTGCAGCAGCGCATCCATGCTGATGTCGTCCGAGTAGGCGAAGGCGGTCTTGTCGCCCGAGACGGCGCGCACGCCCACGCCCTGGTCGATGCTGAAGCTGCCCGACTTGACGATGCCTTCTTCCAGGCTCCACGCCTCGTTGCGGGTGTACTGGAAGTAGAGGTCGGCGTAGTCGACCTTGTGCGTGAAGATGTCGGCCAGCGCGCGCTGCAGCTTGGCTTCGTCGAGCCCGTAGGGGGCCAGCAGCAATTGCTGGGCGGTGGCGAGGTTGCGGATTCCGAGATCGCCGGCGTTCATGGTTTTCCTTTGTCGTCGTGCCGCGGCGGCCGGTTGGCGCCACCGCGTGAAAATTCTGCCTTCAGCGCTGTTCGCCATGGCGTATCACCATGGCGCAGCGAGGCGTATTGCCGTACATGCTACAGCACCCGATGGCGCAGCGCCGGCAGGTTCTGCCGCACTTCGTCCAGGCGCGCGGGGTCGATCCGTCCGCTCACCACGCCTTCGCCTTCGGGCAGCACCGCCATGATCTCGCCCCATGGGTCGATCAGCATGGAGTGGCCCCAGGTGCGGCGGCCGTTCTCGTGCTTGCCGCCCTGTGCCGCGGCCAGCACATAGCACTGGTTTTCGATGGCGCGGGCGCGCAGCAGGATCTCCCAGTGCGCCTGCCCCGTGGTGTAGGTGAAGGCGGCCGGCATCAGAATCAAGCTGGTGTTGCCGCCCGCCGCCAGCTGGCGGTACAGCTCGGGAAAGCGCAGGTCGTAGCAGACCGACATGGCGACGCGGCCGCACGGCGCCTCGAAGCTCACCGGCGTATCGCCGGCCAGGATGGTGCGCGATTCGTCGTAGCTCTCGGTGCCGCGGGTGAAGCCGAACAGGTGGATCTTGTCGTAGCGCGCCACGCGTTCGCCGCGCGGATCGTAGACCAGCGAGGTGTTGTACACGCGCGCCTCGTCCTCGCACCACAGCGGCAAGGTGCCGCCCACCAGCCAGATGCGGTGGCGCCGCGCCGCGTCCGCCAGGAAAGCCTGGATCGGGCCGTCCCCGTCACGTTCGCGGATGCCGACCTTGTCGCCTTCGCGCTGGCCCATCATGCAGAAGTATTCCGGCAACAACACCAGTTCCGCGCCGCCGTGCGCGGCCTGCGCGATCAGCACTGCGGCGCGGGCCAGGTTGGCTTCGCGCGAAATGCCGCTGACGGTCTGGATCGCGGCCACGCGGRACGGCGCTGCACCTGGGGCGGATGCATTTGCGGTCATATTAGGTTTCCTTGGCGTTGGAACGGGCGCCATCGCTGGTTTTCTTCCGCGCCGCTGATCTCCGGCACGCCTACGGGGCCGGATAGACACGGTTGGACGTGCCTTGCATGGACGAGGGCAGCTCGGGTCTGGCGCCGGCCTTATTCTCCCCCACTTTGTTGATCTGCGGGTTCGCCCAGCCGCCGCTGATGTGGTACCGGCGGCTGAAGGCCTTGGAGAATTCGTCGGCGAAGATGAGCTGCGCGGCCAGCGTGCCGATGCCCAGCACCGGATTGATGAAGGCCGCCGCCACCGAGGCCGAAGTGGCGTTGATGCGCGGAATCACCGTGACTTCGAGATCCTGGGTCTCGCGCGGCAGGTTGGCGCTGCCGGTCATCGAGGCCCGCAGCTG
>NZ_JBFTND010000353.1:0-4251 GCF_056397305.1 Cupriavidus sp. 05N40 | reverse complement strand
TGCAGCGCCAGCAGCAGGAACGCCAGCGCGGCGACCAGCAGCGCGCCCAGCAGGCAATGCAGCAACAGCAGGACATGCAGCGCCAGCAGCAGGAACGCCAGCGCGGCGACCAGCAGCGCGCCCAGCAGGCAATGCAGCAACAGCAGGACATGCAGCGCCAGCAGCAGGAGCGCCAGCGCGGCGAGCAGCAGCGTGCCCAGCAGGCGATGCAGCAACAGCAGGACATGCAGCGCCAGCAGCAGGAGCGCCAGATGCAGGAGCAGCAGCGCCAGCAACAGGCCATGCAGCGGCAGCAGCAGGAGCAGCAGCGCCAGCAGATGGAACAGCAGCGCGTGCAGCAACGCCAGCAGCAGGAGCGCCAGGCACAGGAGCACCAGGTACAGGAGCAGCAGCGCCAGCAGCAGGTGATGCAACGCCAGCAGCAAGAGCAGATGCAGCGCCAGCAGCAGGATGTGCAACGCCAGCAGCAGGAGCACCAGCGCCAGCAACAGCAACAGCAACAGGAACAGCAGCGCCGCCAGCAAGAGCTGCAGCGTCAGCAACAGCATGCCTAGTCGGCGGCGTCAATGAAGAGAGGCGGGGGGTGACAAGACAGGAGCCCGCCGGTGCGCGGGCCTGAATCCCGCCGGAGTGCCGGGCGGGACCTTCGGCAAGCCGGCGCGTCGCGCGCGCCGGCCCCGGAGTTGACTTATTTGGCCAGTTCGGACAGGCGCACCTGGGCAATCTTGCCGCCCTGCACCCAGCCCACCACGGTATCGGCCACGGTGCCGCCCTTGGCGTCGATGCTCTCGATCTCGTTGGGGTTGGCATCCTTGGCCAGCGTCTTTACCGCCTCCGGCATCTTGGCGCGGATCGCCGCCACGTCGGTGGTGGTGCCGGCCAGCTTCATGGCGCCGGCCAGCGCGTACACCATGGTGTAGTTGAGCGACATCTCGGTGGTGGYATCGCGCCCGTCGTGCAGCTTCTTGTATTTGTTGTTGTAGTTCTGCGCGGCGGGGCGGCTGTCGTTGGCCAGCGGCATCACGCCGATCGAGCCCTCCAGCATGGCCAGGCCGTTGGTGACCTTGGACATCTCGTCGAGCTTGGCCTGGTCCATCACGATAAAGCCGCCCTTGAAGCCCAGTTCGCGCGCCTGCTTGACCACCAGCGCGGTCGGCTCCGACGGGCCGCCCACGAACATCACGTCCGGCTTGTCGGCTAKCGCGCGCGACACGCCGCTGTAGAAATCGGTKGCCTTGGTRTAGGACATCGGGTTGTTGGCCACCACCTTGCCGCCCGCACTCTCCCATGCAGGCACGAAGGCCTGAACCCAGGCCTTGGCGTAGTCATGGTCGGCCGGCGCCAGCGCCACGTTCTTGCCGTAGCGCTTCATCTGCGCCTTGATAAAGGGATCGATATAGCCGGTGTAGGCCGGCGGGATGCGGATGGTCAGCTTGTTGTTGACATCGGTGATGCGCGGCACGCTGGAGTACGCCATCACCAGGAACTTCTCCTGCTCGTTGAAGGCCTGCAGCGCGAAGATGCCACCCGAGTGCGGCACGAACACGGCGGGCGTCTTGTACTGCTGCACCAGCCGGCGCGCGTTGATCGCGGCCTCGGCCGGGGCGTACTTGTCATCGAGCGCGGCCACTTCGAGCTTGACCTTCTTGCCCTTGACTTCCAGGCCGGCGGCGTTGATTTCGTCGACCGCCATCTGGATGCCCGAAAGCACGTTCTTGCCGTACAGGGCGGCGCCGCCCGACAGCGGGCCGGTGTAGCCCAGCTTGACGACTTCCTGTGCGAAGGCGGTGCCCGAAGCCAGCAGCGCGGCCACGGCGGTGGCGGCGAGCGGGAAGAAGCGGCGGATCATCTTGGTTTGCATCTGGCGGTCTCCTGTTGTGTTTGCACTGCGTTCGTTCTTGTCCTGTCTTCCTGCCCTGTTTTCCTGCCCTGTCCTTCGGCCAGGGCTAGCCGCCGATATACGCGCGGCGAATTCCCTCATCCTTGAGCAAGGTTTCGCGGTCGCCTTCCATGACGATGCGCCCGCTCTCGATCACGTAGGCGCGGTGCGCGATGCCAAGCGCCGCGTAGGCGTTCTGCTCGGCCAGCAGCACGGTGGTGCCGGCACGGTTGATGCGCTGGATGACCTCGAACATCTGCTTGACCACCAGCGGCGCCAGCCCGAGCGACGGCTCGTCGAGCAGCAGCGCGCGCGGGCGGCTCATCAGCGCGCGCCCCAGCGCCACCATCTGCTGCTGGCCGCCCGAGAGCGAGCCGGCCGGATCGTCCTTCTTCTGCCGCAGGATGGGGAACATCTCGAACACTTCTTCGAGCGAGCGCTTGATGCCTGCCGAATCGCGGCGGTGGACGTAAGCGCCCAGCGTCAGGTTCTTCTGCACGCTCATGGCGGGAAACAGCTTGCGCCCTTCGGGGCAGTGCACCAGCCCGGCCTGCACGATCTGCGAGGGCTTCATGCCGGACAGCTCGCGGCCGTCGAAGCGCATGGTGCCGCCGCTGGCGCGGTGGATGCCGCTCATCGCCAGGAAGATCGAGCTCTTGCCGGCGCCGTTGGCGCCCAGCAGCACCACCAGCTCGCCGGCGCCGGCGTGCAGGGTGATGTTTTCCAGCGCGCGGAAGCTGCCGTAGGAAAGCGAAACGCGCTCAAGCTGCAACATGGTCGGCTCCCAGGTAGGCTTCGATGACGTGCGGATCCTGCTGGATCTGCGCGGGCGTCCCCTCGGCGATCTTCTCGCCGTAGTTGAGCACCATGATCTTGTCGGCCAGCCGCATGATCATGTCCATCTTGTGTTCGATCAGGCAGACCGTCTTGCCATGGCGGACCATCTTGCGGATCAGTTCGGCCAGGCCCACGGTCTCCTCCGGATTGACGCCGCCGGCGGGCTCGTCGAGCAGCAGCAGTTCGGCATCGGTGGCCAGCGCCAGCGCGAAGGCCACGCGCTTGCGCTCCTCCTGCGTGATGTCGGCCGCCACTTCATGGGCCAGGTGCGCAAGGCCGACGAACTCCAGCGCTTCCTCCGCCTTGGCGCGGCACAGGCGCTCTTCCTCGCGCAGCCGCCGCGTGTTGAAGAGCACGTCGGCCAGGCCGGAATGCGTGCGCAGGCGATGGCCCACGATCAGGTTGTCCAGCACGGTGGCGCGGTCGAACAGGTGGGTCGCCTGGAAGGTGCGCGCCACGCCCAGGCGGGCGATCTGGTCCGCGCGCAGCCCGGCCACGTCCTGGCCCTTGAGCAGGATCTGGCCGGAGCTGGGTGCGTGGGTGCCGGCGATCAGGTTGAAGAAGGTGGTCTTGCCGGCGCCGTTGGGTCCGATGATGGCGTTGATGTGGCCGGTCTCGAAGCGGATCGAGACATCATTTACCGCGGTCAGGCCGCCGAATTTCTTGGTCAGGTTGCGGATCTCAAGCATGGTCGACCCCTGCGTTGGCTGCGTTGGCTGCGTTGGCTGCGTTGGCACCGGCGGCCGGTGCGGGAGCCTGCGCGCGGCTCTTGCCGCCGCGCCGCGCGGCCGCGGCGCGCCTCGCCTGGCGCTTGGCCCACGAGCCGACGATGCCGTCCGGCACGAAGATGATGAGCAGGATCAGCACCGGGCCGAACACCAGCATGCGGTAGTCCTGCAGGAACTGCAGCGTCTGCGTCACCCACGGCACCAGCACCGCGCCCAGCAGCGGCCCGAGCAGCGTGCCGGTGCCACCGACCAGCATCGCCATCACCATGTCGAAGGTGAGGTCGGTGCGCGCGATATCGGGGCCGAGGAAGCGCACCTGGCCCGCGTACAGCGCGCCGGCAAAGCCCGCATAGCCCACCGACAGCACGAAGGACAGCACCTTGGTGCGCATCAGGTTGATGCCCAGCGCCTCGGCCAGCGCATCGCTGTTGCGCACGGCCATGAAGCTGCGGCCCAGCAGCGAGGTGACGATGCGGTGCATCACGAAGGTGCCGATCACGAGGAAGAACAGCACCAGGTAGTACTGCGCCTGCACGTTGTCGAACGCCAGCGGGCCCACCGACGCCGGCACCGGGATGCCGATCAGGCCCACCGTGCCGTGCGTGAGGCTTTCCCATTTCTCGATCAGCAGGTAGATGATGTAGCCGATGCACAGCGTGAAGATCGAGAAGTAATGGCCCTTCAGGCGCAGCGACACCACGCCCACGAAGTAGCCCACCACCATGCACACCACGCCCGACAGCGCGAACGCCACCCAGAACGGTACCTGGTGATCCACCGTCAGGATACCCAGGTCAGGATACCCAG
>NZ_JBFTND010000352.1:0-5271 GCF_056397305.1 Cupriavidus sp. 05N40 | reverse complement strand
CGGCCAAGGCGCATGGCTCGCTGACGGCGCCCTCGGTGGGCCAGCAGAAAGAGACGCTGTTCGGGACTGCCGGCTCGGTGGGCTTCGTCGATGCGGCTTCCTACAGCGACACCTACGCCAGTAACCTGCGCGACGTCCTCAAGGACTCGCCAGGCGTCTATGTGCAGGAGCGCTACGGCCAGGAACTGCGGCTGTCCATCCGTGGCTCGGGCATCGCGCGCGGCTTTCATACGCGCGGCCTGGACATCCTGCAGGACGGCGTGCCCACCAACTTCGCCGACGGCAGCGGCGACTACTACCAGATCGACCCCCTCGGCCTGAGCGCGGCCGAAGTCTACAAGGGCGGCAACGGCCTGGCCTACGGCACCACCACGCTGGGCGGCGCGATCAACTTCACCACGCCCACCGCGCTGACCGCCGACGCGCCCAACCTGGTGCGCGTGGACGGCGGCAGCTTCGGCACGGCACGGGCCAGCGGCCAGGTCTCGCGCCAGATCGGCGCCTTCGATTTCCTGGGCAACCTGAGCGTCAACCATTCCAACGGCTACCGGGACCACGAGCGCGGCCAGTACGAGCAGTTCAACGCCAACTTCGGCTACCGTTTCAGCCCGGCGGTGGAAACCCGCTTCTACCTCGGCGCCTACATCGTCGACCAGCAACTGCCGGGCTCGCTCTCGCTCAGCGATGCGCTGAACAACCCGCGCAAGGCCTCCGCCAGCGCGCTGGCCGGCGACCAGGCGCGCAACACCCGCACCGAGCGCGTGGCCAACGTGACCACCGTCAAGCTGGACAGCGGCCAGCTCGACTTCAGCACCTGGGTCATCCACAAGAGCCTGTACCACCCGATCTTCCAGGTGATCGACCAGGACTACTGGACCTACGGCTTCGCCCCGCGCTACACCGGCAACCAGACCATCGGCGGCCTGCGCAACCAGGTGATCGTCGGCGCGCGCTTCTTCGGCGGCAACAACGATGCGCGCCAGTTCATCAACATCAACGGCAACCGCGGCGCGCAGACGCTCAACGCGGCGCAGGACGCCTACAACTACGAGGCCTACTTGGAGGACCGCCTCTGGGTCGTGCCCACGGTCGCGCTGATGGCCGGCGCCAAGGCCTACCGCAACGTGCGCGACTACCACGACTACGGCGGCCTGGCGGCGAACCCCACGCCCAAGTCGGATCGCACCACCTACAGCGGCGTCAATCCCAAGTTCGGCGTGCTGTGGGAACCGGTGCGCGACGTGCAGGCCTTCGCGGACATCACGCGCAGCGCCGACGTGCCCGACTTCACCGACCTGACCCAGACCATCGCCACCACCACGCGCTTCGTGCCGCTGGCCGCGCAACACGGCTGGACGCTGGAACTCGGCACGCGCGGCAAGCGCGAACGCTTTTCGTGGGACGTGACGGCGTACCGCTCGCTGGTGCGCGACCAGCTGCTTCAGTTCACCACCAACCCGGATGTACCCGCTGCCACCTTCAATGCCAATCGCACCACGCTGCAGGGCGTGGAGCTGGGCGTGTCCGGCGACGTGCTGCAGAACGTATTCGGCAGCGGCGACAGGTTCACGCTGTCGCAACTGTGGAACTACAGCGATTTCCGCTTCGACAATGATCCGCAGTATGGCAACAACCGCATCGCAGGCGTGCCGGAGCATGTGTTGCGCACCACCGTCGCCTACAGCCGCGCGGCCGGCCTGCGCGTGGCAGGCACCATCGACTGGGTGCCGGGCGGCGCCTACGTCGACTACGCGAATACGCTGCGCACGCCGGGCTACGTGCTGCTGGGAGTGCAGGCCAGCTACGACTTCCAGCGCGGGGTCACGGTATTCCTCGACGCCAGGAACCTGACCAACAAGCGCTACGTGAGCGATTTCAGTACGGTGGCCGATGCGCGCACCGCCAATACCGCGGTCTTCTATCCAGGCACCGGGCGCGCCTTCTATGCCGGGGTGAAGTACAAGTTCTGAGGCCCGCCGCCATGGCGCAAGGGGCAGGGGTGCTCGCCGCGCAGCGCCCCTGCCCCTTTGTCTTTCCTGCCGCTGTTCCCTTCCCTGCGCCTTAGTCGATCCGCTCCACCGGCGGGACCACCCAGGTGCCATCGAGCATGGCCTGCTTGGGCCAGTAGACTCGCAGCATCAGGTTGAAACCGTCCGCCGGCGCTGGCAGCCAGTTCGGCAGCTGGCTGGCCGGCGGACGTGCATTCTGGATGACGAGGTCGAGCGAGCCGTCGCGGTTGTACTTGAGGCGGTCGCGGTCGCCGATGGCGTAGCGGTTCAGCGGGTTCGCCGCGAACGCCTGCTTGTCGTTGTAGAGCGTGAGCGACCAGAAGGCGCTGGTCGGCGGCAGCTGGTTCTTGTCGAAATGCATGACATAGCGCTTCGCTCCGCTGAGCGGCTTGCCGGCCGAGTCGACGCGCGTGCTGGGGTAGAGCGCGTCCGCCGGCAGGTTCGCCCCGAGGCCGACCCACGCCACCAGCGCGCGCTTGCCATAGGCGGTGCCATAGCTGCCGAGGTCGCGGCGGATGTTCCACTCCGCGCCGGTGTCGGCGCCGCGCCTGGCAGCGCCCGAGATGCCGGCCAGCGCGGCGGTGGCGCCTTCCTGCACGGCACGGGCCGTGGAGGGCTCGAGCGCGGTCACGGAGAACGGGGCGCCGGGCACGATGCCGAGCTTCTTGATCGATGCCACCATGGCGGCGTCTGCCGGCGCGGGCGGATTGGCAGGCAGCAACTCGGCGAAGCGCGTGAAGAACGCCTGCGCGTCCATGGCTGCCACCTGCTCCACCGGCGGGGTTTCCACATCGGCCGTGCTGCTTTCCGGCGCGGCGGCCGGCGCGGCCTTGCCGCGTGTCTTGCCGGCGCGCTGCCAGGCCGACAGCGGCATCAGGCGGTATTGGTTCTGCAACTGGCGCACCGCCGCGTAGTCCTGCTTGCCGTTGGTCTGGGTACGGCCGATCAGCCAGACCATTTCGGTGGGTGCGTGGATTTCCTTCACATCAGGCGGCAAGGTGCCCGTCCACTTCGGGCCGGTGATAGCGAACACGGCCTTGCCGGTGCCGGTGGTGCGCTTGCCCGGCGAAGCGAACACATTGGTCCAGCCGTCCATCAGCGGCATCAGGTAGTAGCGGCCGTGGGTATCCGGCAAGGACAGGATCACCGGTTCCGCGCTCAGGTCCAGCCATGCCGACGAGTAGAGCGTGTCGGCATTCGGGCTGACCACATCCGTAAAGGTGGCGTCCGGGAAGCTGCGCTTGTGCGCGAAGGTATTGGCCGGCGTGCGCGCGGTCATGACCTCGCGCGTGACATCCATCAGCACCAGCGGATAGGCGTAGGTGAAGACCTGGGCCGACAAGGCCTTGATGGTCGCGTCCGGCTGGGTGGAAGCGCCCTTCGGCGCTTCCACCTTCTGCGGTGCCGTGGCGCACCCGGCCAGCAGCAGGCCGAGCGCCGCTGCGCCCGCGATCTGGCGAATCGAAAAACTCATGACCCCGATCCCTTGTTTTTGGATTGACTACCCGACACGTCGGTCACGTCGGTTACCGCTGGAGCGGCGACATTTTTCCCGCGTGTGATTGAGCGATTTTATTCGATCGATGATGTGCTGGCGAGTCCGCACTTGTCAATTCCGGGCACGGGAATAATGCGGCATAACGCACCAAAGGCCGAGTCTTATGGCGCGCTTCCGGGCGGGGAGCGGCGCTCCCGCCTGGCCGCGCCTCCTGCGTCCCGCGTGCCTCTTGCATGGGGCGCCGGCTTCGTCCGCCAGGCCCCCGCAGGTTCCTCGCGTTGCCTTCTGATCTTAGATATGCCGCGCCCTGCGCGCCATCCGGATTTTCTTCCCCGTCAGCCGCCGGGATTAAAGGGTAAACCACACTCTGATCGACCCTGAAATACCATCAAAAATAGGACTGCTCTTATATGAAATCATGAAAACCGTACCTAGAATTCTCTCATCGTAAATAACGAAATTTCCCAACAAAGGACACGGACCTATCTCGATAGCGGAGGAAGAACAGAACAGGGAAGCCATCGAAGGGAAAATCATCGGCGCGTCCGGATCGAGAAGCCGTGGCCATTGAATAATCAATGGCCCGCAGCACGACTCCTGTCCGGAGCTCTGCCCCGGCATTGCCCTGACCCTGGCCGGTTGCGGCGGTGGCGGCGACGGCATGGCCAGCGGCGACACGCCATCCGCCGTGCCAGGCACGGCCAGTTGCGCATCGCCCGCCGAAGTCACGGTCGATACCGTGCTCGACAGTGCCTGCGTCTACAAGCAGACCTTCACGATCAGCCGGTCCGGCATCACGCTGGACTGCGGCGGCGCCACCATCGACGGCCGCGGCACCGATGTCAAGGGCATCTACGTGGACTCGCGCGGCGGCGCGCTGCGCCATGTCACCATCCGCAATTGCCGCCTGAAGAACCAGGCCTCCGTGGGCATCGCGATCGGCTGGAGCGGTGCGCTCGCGGCCAGGCTCCAGGCCTACACCCGCGACGACATCTACGCGCGCTCACCGCAGCAGGTGCTGATCGAGAATGCCAGCGTGGAGGGCGCCGGCAACGTCGGCATCTATATCGAGTCCTACGCATCCGGCAACACGCTGCGCAATGTCACCGTGACCAGTTCGCGTGGCCCGGGCGTGTACCTGGACGCCTCGACGCGCGACAACCGGATCGTGAACTCCACCTTCACCGGCAACGGCCTGCCGCGCACCCGCGAAGCCATCGCCATCGATTCTTCGGCCGGCAACGTCATTGCCGGCAACAAGTTCAGCGGCAACGCCCTTGCCGCCATCACGCTCTACAAGAACTGCGGCGAGAACCAGGGCCCGGCGCGCTGGCAGCACTCTGACGGCAATCTGATCCAGGATAACGATTTTGCCGCGGAAAGCGTGGGCGTCTGGATCGCGTCCAGGCAGAGCCGGGACCTGGGTAACTGGAATTGCAGCGACCCCTCCTACTATGCCGGCCGGTATTTCCTCGATTATGCGCAGAACAACCAGGTGATGAATAATCGCTTTGCTAATGTCCGCCAGGGCGTCATCGTGGAAGACGACAATAATACGGTGAGCGGAAATACGTTCTCCGGCACCAGAAACGCCGATATCGTGACCGGTGCCCAATATCGTGCAATGTATCTCGGACGCCCCGTTTCCGGGCTGATCGCGCAAGACAATACTTACCTGCCATAGACGACAGGCCGATGACGGCAAAGCAACAAAAATCCCCCGAAGCGGCGGGATCGTACGGGCACCGATGGGCACTACAATGC
>NZ_JBFTND010000351.1:0-4311 GCF_056397305.1 Cupriavidus sp. 05N40 | reverse complement strand
GACCAGCGTCACCGCGCGGTCGATGGTCGGGCTGGCGGCGCCGGCGCGCGACAGCAGCGCCTGCACATCCGAAGCGGCGGCACCCTTGCCGGACATCAGCAGCAGACTCTGCACCAGTGGCGAAGGATCGGCGGCAAGCGCCTGGCGCGCGGCGTCGGCCGCGCCCGCCAGCCCCTCCGGCATGGGCTGCCCGATCTGCTTGTAGAGCTGCGCGGCGAGCACGGTGGCTACGCGGCGGCCCTGCGCCGAATCCGGCGCGGCGAATACCAGGCTGTCGCCAGCGGCCACGGCGGCGCCCGCATCGCTGCCGGGCCGGCCCAGCTCGGCGGCCACGCCACTGAGCTGCGTCGCCACCGGCAAGCCCATCTCGTTGATGAACCACAGCGCCAGCGTACGGTGCAGCAGCGGCTCCTTCATGGCCTGCTTGTAGGCCTCCAGCGTGCGCTTCCAGTGATCTGGCGGCAGGCTGATGCCGACCGCGCGCGTGGCCAGCCAGTCGGCGTAGTACGCGTAGGCGGTCAGCAGCGCGCTGTTGCCCAGGGTATCGCCCCACCAGCCGAACTGGCCGTTGACGCCGGCCAGCAGCGCCAGGCGCTGGCGCTGGGTGCGCAACAGCGCATCCAGGCCCTGGGTGTCGCCGCCGGTGCTGGCGCCGCTGGCGGCGAGACTGCGTTGCGCCAGCGCCAGCGGAATCAGGCGGCTGGCGGTCTGCTCGGTGCAGCCGTAGGGATAGGCCAGCAGGTCGTCGGCCACGCGCGCGAAGTGGCTGGCGGCGCTGTCGACGAAACGCAGGCGCACGTCCTGCGCGTCGGCCGGCAGCTTGAGCACGGCACTGGCGCCCGCCAGCGGCAGCGTCAGCTCGCGCTGCGACAGCCAGCCGGTGGGCTCCACGGCCAGCGCGGCCTGCAGACGGTCCACGGTCTTGCCCTGGAGCTTGATCTCGGCGTTGACCACGCCGCTCTGCAGCGCGCCCTGGGCCACGGGCAGGCGCACGTAGTTGGCACCGCGCTTGAGCGTGACGCTCTGGTTGACATTGAGTCCGGCGCCCATCACCACCAGGTCGGCGGCGACGTCCTGCTCGCCCTGGTTGAAAGCGACCATGTCGATGCGCGGCGCGTCCTCGGCGCGATAGCGCTGCGGCCCCGTCCACTTGAGGTAGAGGCTCTTGTCCGAGCGGATGCTGGCGGTGCGCTGGCCGACCATGCCGTCGCTGGCCATGGCGCGCACGGTGATGCGCCAGCGGGTCAGGGAGTCAGGCATGGTGAAGCTCATGCGCGCGCGCCCGTCCGCGCCGGTACGCAGGTTTGCCTCCCAGGCGGCCGTGTCCTTGTCGTCGCGGCGCGGGCGCTCCAGCACCTTCACCCCGCGCTCGTTATAGCGGCCCCGCTCCGGGCCGCCGGCGCCCGGCTGGCCCGAGGTGGCCAGGTCGTAGCCGATGAAGTTCRGGCTCGAGGTGGTACGCACGCTGTTGCGCCGCGGATGGTAGAAGAAGTCCACGATGCTCGGGGCGATCTCGGGCTGCAGCACGTAGACCATCTCGTCGACCACGCTGACCGTCAGGTTGGCCGGCACCGGCTTGCCGTTGAAGGCGCTGCCCAGGTCCAGCGTGACGGTGTCGCCGGGCGCGTAGACCGCCTTGTCGCTCTTCACCGCCAGCTCGATGGCCGGCTGCAGCACGGCGATGCCGGCGTTCTGGAACACGTAGTCGCCGTCCTTCACGTACAGCACGGAGAACGTCATGTTCGGGCTGAAATCGTTGCCGACCTTGATGCGGGCGCGCCACTGCTTGTCCGTGATCTTCTCCAGCGAGAGCCAGTCGCCGCCCTTCGACAGCAGCCCGCGGCGCTCGACGCGGTCGCGCTCCAGCGTGAGCAGCGCGTCTTCCACCGCCAGCGGGAACGTCACCAGCGCTTCGGCGGTATCGCCGATGCGGTAGCGGTCGCGGTCGAACACGATCTCGATATTGCCGGGCACGGTCTGCAGGCCATCGCCCGCCACCCAGTGGCTGGCCGCGGCCAGCAGGTTGCCGGCGCCGTCCTTGACGGACAGCGTGTACGAGCCCGGCTGGTCGAACCTGACCGGAAAGGACACGGCACCAATGGCGCCCGCATCCAGCCTGCCTTCGGTGCGCGTGCGCGATTCCAGCCGCACCAGCTCCCACCTGGCGGGCGCGCGGGCCGGGGCCTGCGCGGTGGCGTCCAGCGCCTGCAGCCAGAAGGTCACGCTCTGGCCGGCGTTGGTGAAATTGGCCGGCGCGGTCAGCTTGTAGGGCGTGGCGCCGCGCGCGATCAACAGTTCGCGCGTGACCTTGACGCGGTAGGCCGCGCCGTCGTTGGCGAATACCGTGACCACGTAGCGGCTCGGGTCCTTGGCCGCCGGCAGCGCGAGTGCGGCGTTGCCGCTGCCGTCGGTGGTCAGTTCCTGCTGCTCCAGCTTGAGCGGGAACAGCCCGGCGTATTGCAGCTCGCCTTCCACCATGGTGACCTGCTGCGCGCGCAGGCTGACGGACAACCTGGCGTCCTTGACGGGCTTGCCATCCGGGTAGCGCAGCTCGATCTTGCCCTTGACGGCCTCGCCGGTGGCGTAGTCCGCCTTGTCCAGCGCGAGGTTCACGTCGAAGTGCGGCTTGATGTATTCGGCCACGCGGAAGGCGCCGCCGTAGGTATTGCCGCCATAGTCGAAGCGCAGCGTGTAGCCGCCCGCCAGCGCGTTGGCCGGCAGCGTGAAGCGCGCGTCGGCGCCGTTGTCCGCATTCAGCGCGGTGCCGAGCGCGGCCAGCGGTGCGCCATTGGGATCCAGCACGTCGAGCCTGATGTCGCCGGCGGCGGCGGGCGCCGACTCGGTGGCGCTGCGGAAATTGCGGCCGATGAACTTGACGCGCACCTCATCGCCCGGGCGGTACAGCGGCCGGTCGGTGAAGGCGTACAGCTTGGTGTTGTAGATCTCGCTGTCGTAGTAGAAATTTTCCGAGATAAAGGCGCCGCCGGCCGGGTCCACGCCCAGCAGGTAGCTGCGCTCGGGGCTGGTGTGGGCCAGTTCTGCCGCGCCATCGGCGCCGGTGCTGGCGCTCTGCAGCACGCCCAGGCCGTCGGTCCAGGCCAGGCTGGCGCCCGCTACCGGCCGCCCGCTCTTGCGGTTCGCGGCCCACGCCAGCATGCCGTTGGCAGTGCTCTTGGTGATGGCCACGGTATCGGAGACGAACAGCAGCGTGTGCGCGCGGTAGGTGCCGATGATGCCCTCGACGATATACAGCCCCGGCCTGAGCTTGCCCAGCGGCACCATCACATTGCCGGCGTCGCGCGGCAGGAATTCGCTGCTGCTGCCTTCGAGCTTCACGTCCCTGGGCGGTGCGATCTCCCTGGCGTCCCAGATCGGATAGCGGAAGCGCTCCACCAGGTCGTAGCCCTTGAGTGGCTCGTACTGCGGGTTGTTCTCGAAACGGGTGGGCTGGGCAATCTGGTCCCCCATGCTGAATTGCGGCGCATCCTCCACCGCCTTGCTGCGTGCGGCGAGCGACAACACGCGCTGCCAGGCGCGGCGCGCCTGCTTGTACCAGCTATCCCACAGGTAGGACAGCGTATTGGCCAGCCCTTCGCCACGGTAGCTGGCCTTGACGTCGATGCGATGCAGGTTCTTCTGTCCCTTGAGGAAGGCGACCGGATCGGCCACCCGGTAGACCAGGATGTCCGCGCCGCCGTATCGCTGCAGCTCGCTCTTGTACTCGCGCCCCGGCGCTTCGAGGCGCACCTGCGCGGTCTGGTCGCTGCCGAAGCTGGCGTCCGACAACAGGAAGAAGGGCTGGCCCTGGAACGCGGCGTAGCCGCTGGACGGCACCGTGTCGAGCGTGGCGCCTGGCCGCTGGTCGGCGCCGGCAGCGTGGGTCCAGGCCAGCAGTGCAAGCGCCAGCAGCATGCGGGTGGTCACGGAACGCAGAAGCGCGCGGGCGCGCATCATGACGACAGGCATCGTCTTTACCTCGACAAAAAGGCGAAACGGAA
The DNA here is from genome assembly GCF_056397305.1 of Cupriavidus sp. 05N40. Taxonomy (NCBI): domain Bacteria; kingdom Pseudomonadati; phylum Pseudomonadota; class Betaproteobacteria; order Burkholderiales; family Burkholderiaceae; genus Cupriavidus; species Cupriavidus sp. 05N40. The sequence goes on along the minus strand of NZ_JBFTND010000351.1, from coordinate 313 downwards.
TACGCCGATGAAATTGGGGTTGCCGTCGTGCGGCTGCCAGCGCGAATCGTTCCATTGCATCAGGCGGGAAAGGGAGACGGCGCGCAGGCCGTTATCGCTACGGGTCACGGTGCCGGTGTGATAGGCCAGGTACTGACCCATCCAGATCATCAGGTGCTGTTCGTCGCCCTGGTCGTAGAAGAGCAGGTCGCCGGGCTGCGCCAGGTTGACGTTGCGCGCGACAAAGCGGCTATTGCCCTGCACCAGCGCCAGGGCCGACGCATAGGCGCCGGTGCTGCCGTCGGCGCGGGTCCAGCGCTGGCCGAGCGTGCGC